>NZ_OZ061552.1 GCF_964065165.1 Levilactobacillus yonginensis
CGCTGCAGTAGATGGGGCGTTGCCAGAATCGTTAGGTTATACGCAGGAAGCGACCAGCGATACTAATGGTGTCTCTATTACGACTATGCTGTTTGATGCTAGTGGCGAGTACATCATTTACAATCCACTTAGCATGCCAGTACAGCGCAAAGACGCGCAGGCATTCGGCTCTGCTGAAACTTATGCACGACGATATAGTTTATCAGCAGCATTCGGCGTATCCGCTTCTAAAGATGACGATGGACAACAAGCAACTAAAGCGGCTCCTAACAACCGTGCGGCACAACAACCAGCTCATAGGAATAACGGGACACAACAAAGCAATCGTCAACCCCTGCCTGTAACTAAAAAGCAGGCCACAACACTTAATGGATTGTTTGAGGCAATGAGTAAGGCAGCAAGTGCCCCAATTGAAGCTGTTAGAAACGGTTATCTGGAAAAATTAAACGTTAGCCAGGTCAATGATTTGACGCATGACGGTGCTAACCAACTGATCAGACTAGTGACTGTTCAATTAAAAAATCAAAGTGAGAAGAGGAATTCTAATGATTAATCGAGTAGTTTTGACCGGACGACTAACCCGCGATGTGGATTTACGGCATACGCAAGGCGGTGATGCTGTAGCTACTTTCAATCTGGCCGTTGACCGGCGGTTCACCAACAAACAAGGTGAGCGCGAAGCTGATTTTGTTAGTTGCGTTATTTGGCGCAAGTCGGCAGAAAACTTTGCTAACTTCTTCCACAAGGGTTCCCTTGTCGGCATTGATGGCCGTATTCAAACACGTAACTATGAAAATCAGCAAGGCCAACGCGTATACGTCACAGAAGTTATTGTTGAGAACTTCTCGTTCTTGGAACCAAAAAAATCTACTGGTAACAGTAGTTATCAAAATAATCGGCCGCAGAACAATACGAGTGATCCGTTTGCTAATAACGGCAATCCCATGGATATTCAAGATGATGATCTCCCATTCTGATTTGAGGTGATTAAATGCAGCGGTCACGATCAAAATACTTTGAACGGAATGGCAAGTCATACTTGTTAGTTGAGCTTGATCATCAGCCTAATTTAGACCATATCGAGACCGTTAGCGGTTCACGTGACCAACTTTACCTGGATTGGGAACTAGCCGACACACGCAAAGCTAGGCCGCAACAACGGCGTCTATTCTTTGCCCTGCTAAATGATATTGCTGATTACTTCGTGGTGCCACAAGACTTCCTGAAAGCAATGTTTTATGGCCAATATCGTGAGTATACCAATGGTAATGAGATTAGCCTGTCAGACACGACAGAATCGTCTGTGAGCGACGCTAACGTGTTACTCGACCTAGTTATCGACTTCATGTTTACGTGGCGTGTACCGTTCAAACAAGGCTATGAATTGCTACCGAGAGAGCAAGAGTATTACCAGTATCAGTGTTGCCGGCATCGTCGGTGCATGGTGTGTGGCCGTGAACATTCGGATATTAACCACGTTGATACAGTTGGATCTGGCCGCAATCGGAATCATCTTGACCATACGCAACTACGAGTTAACTGTTTGTGCCGAGAGCACCATACAGAATGGCACAAGATCGGTCCGACAGCCTTTGGCGAGAAGTATCACATTCCAGTTACTGGGATCAAGTTGGACGAAGAGACGTTGAGAAAGATTGGAGTTAGAGGAAATTACCGAGGTGAAACAAATGGGAAATCTATTAATTAGTGAGCCACCGTTACAGGTTTTACCGTCATTAGCAATCGCATTAAATAGTGTGGACAAAGCAATCATTCTTCAGCAAATGCATTATTGGATTACTCGTTCTAGCAATGTGAAAGACAATTATAAATGGGTATATAACAGTGTTTCGGAGTGGCATAAGCAATTTCCGTGGCTATCTGAAAAAACGGTTCAACGATATTTGAAGGATTTAGAGAATCACGGATTGCTAATTACCGGGAACTATAATAAGGCCAAATTTGATCGTACAAAATGGTATCGAATTAATTATGAAGCATTAGACAGTTTGGGAGCAACGTGGGGACGCGCAGTTCCTACCAATGGGACTGACAATCCTAATTCAAAGGGACCCGGAGTCATAACCAATACCAATAGAATACCAGAGATTACTTCAGAGACTACAAAAGAGAATAGTGCAGCTGCCGCTGCACCTTCCTCAATTGAGTCTGACTTTGAGGAAATCTGGTCAGCTTATCCCAACAAAAAGGGAAAAAAGCAAGCGTTTAACCATTACAAATATTGGCGTAAAAAGTCAGCAAAGCATTCCAACGATTATCTTTTCAACCAGTTAAAACTGTACAAGCAGTATATTTCTCAAAACAAAGATTGGTACCGCCCTATGGATGGATCTACATGGTTCAATGGCCGGTTTGATGATGAGTATCAAGTATCGACTGAACAAAAACATGAGGGCCGCGAGTATTGGACGGGAGGTTAACATGGAGCGTGTTACTTTTAATCATGAATATATTCAACAACTAGCCAATGCCCATCATGTTGACCTGAACCACTTGCCAACTAAAGAAGAATTAGATCGTAAGACGGCTGAACAAGCAGCTCAACAATTGAAACGGGACAAAATGGCCCGGTACTATAGCTACTCGGTCTGGTCCGGCAACATACCGCTCAAGTTTTCGTTTGGCAACTGGGATATTGCTAAGCAGGACAATCCACACTTAGCTAAGTCATTAGGCAAGAAAGCATTCGTGTTGGCTAAGCAATTAGAAAACCAAAACTTCAATGTCGTAATGATGGGTGATCGTGGCGTTGGTAAAACATCTTTAGCACTAGCTATGTTGGACCACCTGATGAGCCATGGTCATAGTGGCATGTTTGTATCAACTGCCGAGCTTCTAAGAATGGTCAATGACAAATATGAGGACACCTCAATTCGTTCCAAACTACTCAATATAACACGTTCGATGATTGAGGTTGATGTATTGGTACTAGATGATTTTGGCACAGAAGGCGGTATGACTGGCAACATTAAACCGGTTCATAAGGATCTGCAAGACATCATGTATCGGGTATCTAATGCTAGAGTTGATTTTAATCACAACACCGCTAAAGGTATCACCATCATTACGACCAACAATACCAAGGGACAGCTAAAACAGATGTATGAAGGCAAGTTCATTGATCGCGTATATCCAGATAACTCAGCACAGCAACTGATTTTTGACGGCATGAAAGGGGTGCGTAACGTATGAGTGAATGTCCATTGTGTCATGGCACTGGCATTGTTCACCACTGCACAGCAAGCACCGTAACAGCTATCCCATGTCCCAATTGCAATGAAGCTTTAAAAGAACGACGTAAACATGAATTTGAAGAAATAAGGAACGAAGCAAAACGACTATTGAGGAAGGAGTAAAAGTTATGTCATCAAACAAGGAAATGGCTGAAATTAGAGCTGCTTACGCCAATTATGGCGACGATCCAGATAAGTGGCCGGAAAATGTTAAAAAAGAAATCCGCGGTCAAGATGAGGAACAGCATACGGCAGAAAATAATATCCTACGCCACCTGATTATCCGTGGATACACCAGCGAATATATTGCACAAGAACGGTCAAAGTCACTGAAATATCTAAAGCAATTACGTGGCAGAATGAAAAGTCGTGACGAATTGGATTACCAAGCCACACCAGATGAATTAACACAGTTGAAATACAACCTCGATCACATGGACAATCCTAGCAACCCAAAAATTGCTAGCGCTATGGGACGCGACAAAGATTGGGTGCGCTGCATGCGAGTGAAGCTACGGGAGGCAGACAATGACAGAAATTAGACCAGACTATTACCGCGGTAGTGATGGCAAAGATTTGTTTGACAGATTTGAGGCTGGACTTTTGTCCCCTGAGGAAACTATCGGCTTTTACAAGGCCAATGCCATCAAGTATCTAACTCGCGAAGCGGATAAAAATGGCGAAGAGGACTTAGATAAGGCCTTGACTTACATTGGTCGGCTAAAACAGTTTAAGTATCCGAAGAATGTTGATACAACTACCGATGAGACGCGCGGAAATTATAAGTTTGATAATGATCGTTACCGAAAACATCAGGAATTAGTTGCTCAGGCATGGCTGGACGGGTATCAAGTGGAGGCACAGCATGACACACGAACAGATTGAGTATCGCAAATACGTGCTGCAAGGCATGGCAAGCTATGGTGGCGATGTGGCACAGGCGTTAGTGTGGTGTGGCAATCATTTTATAAAGCTGAGCAACAGCCAGCGCAACGCGATTAACAAGCTGTCGGCGAAGGAACGTAACCAGGTTATCCATGAGCTGACGATGGTATAAAATTCTTATTTTATGTAGGAGGAATATTTATGGATCAAATTTCTGAGAGCACGTATCTTGAAAACAAAGATAATTGGGACAAAGTAGCAGAAGAAGGCGGACTTGAAATTTGCGATGACGAAACGGGCGAACCCATTTACACAATCTAATAAGGAGGACGTATGGATAAAACGCGAGAAGAAATGAACGGCAACCAACGTATGTTGCTTAATTATCTGGAATCATTGGTACCAGAAGACGATGTATTGATGGGGCTAGCTGAGTTTCAATCCAGATTAAGCGAGCACAGCGTGCCTAAGGAAGTTTACATTGCTTTAGGCATGCTTAGCAATGCGGAGATTACTAACGTGCTACACGAGCTTACACGGCCATTTTAGATAGCAAAAAAGGGCCGCCCAGCAGCAGCCCTTACCCCAAATTAGCTTCTAAAATTAACTCTTACTCCGCGGCCAACGAACAAAACATTATGCCATTAACATTAAAGCAAACTTAAAATAAGCTTAAGATGGAGGAATGATGGGTGAAACGATCGACGATTAGAACAGTTGAGGACATCTTACGGGATTATCCTAAGATTGATAAGTACATTGAACAGTGTGAACAGGAGTTACGTTATCCGGTAACGCCGGTTGATGAGAATGTTGGCGGTGGCCGGGCGCAGAACGGATTCAACGACAGCACAGAGCGGTTAATTATCACGCTAGATGAGGACAAGCGGATTAACGCACTGAAGAAGCAGCGCCAAGTTATTGATGACTGCTTAGATGAAGTGGGTCCCGATACGCAAGCAATTATTGACGAGCAATATTTTCGGAAATATCCGCGCTATACCTTAACAGGAATGGTCGAAAATAACATGCTGAGCGTCGGTAAGTCACGAGCATATAAACTGAAAAATTTGTTTATAAAGAAGTGTGCTAAAGGATTAGGATTATACGATTTATAAAAAGTGGAAAAAACCGAGAAAATTGACCCCTAATTTGGGTGTAAATTGGTAACATAAGCGATTGATGAAATGGACGTGCATAGCTCAACGGCAGAGCAAAGAAGATACGGGTTCGACTCCCGTTGCACGTATTGCATGCCGATTCCATTAGAAGAAACCGGGTTAGACACCAACTCTAATGGATAAAACGCCAGTCGGTAGCAGGCACCGTGAGAGCCTGTCGATAGTGTCGATCGCTTAATAAGTGCAAACTCTCTTAGAGGGTTACTGGCAATCTCCGAGTTCTTAAGGATTAGTAGGAGATGGGTAGTCGCTGTAGGTAAACGGTTAAGCCGTCAGCGACATTGGCCAGCAACCACGGTATTGCGCAATGCCAAAATGCGAGTTCTATACGCTAAGCTTAAAAGCGTAAGTCGACGGGTGGTTGAAACGTGGCTAAAATAGAAAAAGTCACGTCAGGAGGCTCATAACCGCGTGTGGTTCGATTCCACACCAATCACATTTAACAAGCGTTATCTGATACTTATGTGAAGATAACGCTTACAATGGAGCTGTATTAGGGAATACCTCCCAAAAAATATTTCCTAATATGTGACTCCATTTTCATTAGCCAGCATTGCATCGCTGGCAATCATACACCTGGTCGTCTCTAACGAGGCGGCCTTTTAATTTGGAGGAATGGCAATGAGAAACTATCAACGGGAAAACTTAATATTCGGCCTGCTGATGGTGCTACTCATTATTGTGTTGGGAGTGTGGCTACATGCGACACACTGAGTATGGCTACGTTAGCCCAACAGAAAATTACTGCTATCGTGACTTAGAATGTTGGTTGGCTGATAAGAAGAAACGTGAGCGTCGTGCTGATAAGCATGGCGCTTTTAATTTACACAAAGGTGGTGGTGATCATGCCAAGAGTAAGACGCTGCAGACAACCAGGATGCCATGCCATGGTTAACTTCCCAGATCACTATTGTCAACAACACTATGAACATGAAGCAGAGTACCTAGCAAGTCGTGAGCGTTGGGCACGTAGCCACGATAAGCATTACACGCACAAGTACAACACGGTCACACGTAATCGTGATGACACTAAGCGTCAGCAATACGACTTCTATCGTACAAGGCAATGGTCACATCTAAGGCAACAAGTCCTAGAACGTGACCATTACTTATGTGCTTACTGTAAAGTTCAAGGCATTATCACACCTGCTAAGACTGCTGATCACATTGTACCCATTGAGTACGACCAAGCAATCAAAGCAAACGTTGATAACCTTGCTGTCATCTGCGGTAAGTGTCATAGGAGAAAGACTGATTGGGAACAGCGATACTACGGGACTGGACAAGGTAACGAGCTAAGACAAGTCAATGAAATTACCGATGTGATTGCCATTAATGCATTGATGAATAAGGAGAGATGAATGTGGAACACTCTACCGGGTATTCGGACTGTAAATTTACGGTGAACGATAACGCATTTGATTATCTGGCTGTCCAGTTAAACACGTCTAATTT
Organism: Levilactobacillus yonginensis; assembly: GCF_964065165.1. NCBI lineage: Bacteria > Bacillati > Bacillota > Bacilli > Lactobacillales > Lactobacillaceae > Levilactobacillus > Levilactobacillus yonginensis. The sequence continues at coordinate 6,776 of NZ_OZ061552.1, forward strand.
GCGTTCTAAGGAATAATAGAACAATCAGGTGTAATGTATCGAAAGCTATATAAAAATCACCCCCGCCCCCTATTAACGGACGGCTAGAGCGCTCACATAACCCTCATTTTGTGACGCAAACGTTTTTTTAAACTTTTTAGGTAGGGGGGATCACCCAATAACGAAAGGAGGCAGAGAAAATGAAAAAAGCAGATAAAGACGTCAACAACGGTCAATTAACGCGCACACCGCCAGCTTACTTAGGACGGCAAGCTAAGGTCGTTTGGCGTCGATTAGTGCCTTTTTTAGAGGATAACACCCCAGTTATGCGCATTGATAGCGGACTTGTGGAACAATATGCTTCTCAGTATGAGATTTACCGCAATGCGTATAAACATATCCAGGAAAACGGTGAAGTCCAAGCAATCTATAAAACGTTACAAGATCAGACCGGTAAAAAAATTGGTCGAGACTTCGTGGGCTACAAGCGAAACCCGATGACTCAAATTTATGATTCAGCGGTTAAAAATTTAACGAAGTTAGGCGCTGAATTGGGATTATCTCCTAAGTCACGTAGTGATTTGCTCAAGTTAAACTTAGATGACCACAAGGATGAGCGAAGCATTAGTGACCGCATGAAAGAATTTTTGGGAGGGTAAAAAAGACTACTTGTGAAAGGGGGTGATCTTATGAATATTGACCTTACTCAATCACACGATGTGTTAGGAGCATACCGTGGAATTGATGTTAAAAGTATTCGTGACGAATACACAGATGCAGGAACTCAGTACGCTTTAGATGTTTTAGATCAGAAGGTAACCACTGGTTATTTAATTAAGTTAGCGGCTTTTCGCCATATTCGAGACTTGCAACGACAAGGTAGCGTTGAATTTCCCTTTACTTATTCGGTTAAGAAAGTAGACCAGGTACTTAAATTTGCTTCCATCTGTCCGAACGTTGATACAGGCGAACCAACTAAGCTTATGCCGTGGCAAAAGTTCATTATGGCTATGCTGATTGGTTGGCGTAATGATAACGGTGGTAAGCGTTTTTCACGGGCTATAGTTTCAGTTTCCAGAGGCCAGGGGAAAACTGTGCTTATGGCGATTATCACTGCCTATAGTTTTTTAATTGAGTCGTTGGGACTATCTAATCAAGATTACTTAGTATCTTCTATTAATTACAAGCAAACGAGCAAAATTCTGGGCTATATTAAGTCAATGCTAGCCAAGATTGCAACGATTGAGCCATTTAAGTCGTTGATTACTGATAGTGGGCTAGATACTCGTACATTGTCGTCTCAATCTGATCAAATTGTTATGAGCAGTAATAATAACAAACTGCGAGCAATTAGTCACGAAGCCGGTCAATATGACTAGCTAGGCTCATTTCACTTTACAACTGCTGTTTTTGATGAAATAGGTGAAGTAAAAACACGGCAGAAGATTTCTAAAATTGTTTCGGGCCAAGTTAAGGTGCGTAATAAGCAATTCGTTCAGATTTCAACGGCTTATCCTGACCCAACCGTGCCATTCCATGATGATGAACGCATGATTCAGCAAGCCATGGAACAGGATTACTTGCGTGATGCCGATACTTACTTAGGTCTGATTTGGGCCCAAGACAGCTTAGACGAGACGTTTAAGCCGGAAACCTGGGTAAAAAGTAATCCCTTACTTGATCTGCCAAGCCAGTATGAAGTCTTAATGAACGGGCTGACAGACAAGCGTGATTCTGACGCGTTGTCAGGAACGATTAATGATTTTCAAAACAAAAACCTTAACCTTTGGCTAGAACAATCAGTGGACAGCTTCCTTAAATTACCTGACGTTGAAAAAGCCATTGTGCCATCGTTTAGTTTCGATGATCGCCAAGTCTACATTGGTTTTGACTACTCAATGTTTAGCGATAATACCGCTTTGGCATTTGTGTTCCCCTATCAGGATGCTAAGGGCAAGCCACGCTGGTTTATTTACCAGCATAGTTTTATTCCGTGGCAGAAAGCCGGCTCGATTGAAGCCAAAGAAAAACAAGATGGCATCAATTATCGTAATTTAGCTCAAAATGGATTTTGTACGATTAGCAGTCACCCACAAGGGTTGATTAATGACGAGCAAGTCTATCAGTGGTTGCTTAACTTCGTGGATCGTCACCGGTTAGAGGTGGTCTTTTTTGGCTATGATGCCTGGGGAGCCACACCAGCTATCAAACAGCTAGAGCTTAATTCTGGTTGGCCGTTAGAAGCTATTCGTCAACGAACCAGTGAACTGAAAGACCCAACCAAGTTTTTGCAAAAGTTGTTTGTTGAAGGCTCGGTAGACCGCTTGGATGATCGAATTATGGAAAAAGCATTACTCAACGCTGAAATTTATGAAGATAAGATTGGCATTCAGGTTGATAAGGCTAAGGCTACGCTAAAAATTGATGTGGTTGATGCGTTAATTGATGCCTTATTCCAAGCCATGTATCACTTTGAAGACTTTTCAGACGTGAACAATCCTGATAAACAGGTCGAACGTATGAACGAAAAACAAGTTCTTGAATGGTTTAATAACCCGGAGTCAGGATTGCTAGGAGATGATATTAATGATTTTTAAACGCTTTTTTGCCATGATTTGGCACTATTTCGACTTTTTATGCTTCGTAAGTGCCCTAATTGTGGCGGATTACGGGGCCTTTTTATTTGGCAAACCTTGGGGTGTCATGGCAGTAGCAGTGACACTGTTTGTAATTGGGTGGCTGTCAGAAGTGATTAACACGTCCCAGAGTAAAGGAGGTGATTAAAAATGCCAGTTTTCAGACCACCTGAGATTAAGAACCAAGTGCAAAGTGTGCCCGTTGAAGATAGCGACATTGTTAATTTTTTAGCCCCCAATGGTCAACGTGATTATGTCAGTGCAACAGATGCGCTAAAAAATTCTGATATTTATTCGGTAGTCAGTCAATTATCCGGTGATTTAGCGACGGTACAGCTTAGTGCCAATATGCCACGAGCGCAAGGTATTTTGAACAATCCCAGCAACACTGCTAATGGTCATGCGTTCTGGCAATCAATGTTCGCCCAGCTTTTATTAGGCGGCGAATGTTTCGCGTACCGCTGGCGCAATCGCAACGGGTTAGATATGCGTTGGGAATACTTGCGGCCCAGTCAGGTTGAAACGTACTTGTTGGAAGACGGAAGTGGCCTAACTTATACCGTGACGTTTGATGAAACACGATTAGGTGTACGGCAATACGTACCACAGGGTGACATGATTCACATTCGGTTAACTGGTATTAACGGCGGTCAAACAGGTATTAGCCCATTAGAAGCACTAACTAGTGAGCTACAGATTAAGGACGCTTCCAATGACTTAACCTTAGCTGCTTTAGCACGTTCTATCAGTGCTCCAGGTGTGCTATCTATTCAGCATGGCGGCCTGTTGAGTGAAAAAATGAAAGCTAGTCGATCACGTAACTTTATGAGGCAGGTTAACACATCTAACGGTGGCCCAGTTGTAATTGATGAGCTGGAAGAATATAAGCCACTCGAGATGAAGGCTGATGTAACTAAGCTTCTAAGCCAGACTGATTGGACAAGCCGCCAGATTGCCAAAGTATTTGGTATTCCGGATAGCTATTTAAACGGCCAAGGTGATCAGCAAAGCAACATTGACCAGATTAAAGGCATGTACGCCAATGCACTCAACCGTTATATGCAATGTATTGTATCTGAGCTGGACAACAAGCTGAACGCGACTATCACCGCCAATTTACGGCCGGCAATCGACCCATTAGGCGATTCCTTTGCCACGACTCTATCTGGATTGGCTAAGGACGGCACAATTGCTAATAATCAAGCTACCTGGGTGCTGCAACAACTAGGATACTTCCCTGCAGATATGCCAGAAGCCATTCAACCAGCGGAAGGAGGTGGAAATAACGAAGAAGGTAACGATTAAAGGTGACGTGGTCGACAATGAGACAGCGGCGTTCTATCAGTTCTTTGGTATGCCAGCTGTATCACCAGCCAGCGTGTCGGATGTGCTAGATAGCGCGGGTCCTAATGATGATGTAGAAGTTGACATTGCGTCTAACGGAGGCGACGTGTTTGCCGCTAGCGAGATCTACACGATGCTAAAAAATTATCAAGGTAACGTCACGGTTAATGTTCAAGGATTAGCTGCTAGTGCTGCTAGTGTGATTGCGATGGCTGGCGACAAAGTCTCTATCTCACCCACAGCACAAATTATGATTCATAAAGCTTGGTCCGGCGTCCAAGGCAACGCGGACGACTTATCGCATGAGTCGAATGTGCTAGACAGCATTGATCAGTCTATTGTTGCAGCGTATGTTGCTAAGACTGGCATGGACGCTGATGATGTGCTGCAATTAATGGCTAATGAAACTTGGATGACGGCACAAGATGCAGTGGATAAAGGCTTTGCTGATGAAATTATGTTTGTCGATGATAAGCAACCTCAATTCACTAATTCAATTTCAGAGATTCCTTCTAAGGCAGCAATCAACAAATTTATGAATCTGATTTCCAAGTCACAACCCAAACATACACAACCTAAAGAAAGCCAACCTGCTAATGAGTTAATGCAAAGCAAGTTGGCTATTTTGATGGGGAAAAATAAAGAGGAGGCCAACTAATGGCTACGAATATTAATAACTTAAACGATGCCTGGATTGCCCAAGGGCAAAAGGTATCAGATCTGAATGACAAGCTTAATGCTGCCGTTTTAGATGATAAATTTAACAAAGAAGAATTCGAAAACATGACTGCAGAACGTGACAATGCGGTTGCCCGGCGTGACGCTTTACATGAACAATTGGAAGAAGAACGCAAGGCTCAAGAAATTGCCAATATGGATGATAAGAATAAGACCCCACTTGATGATAATGAAAAAGGCATCAAAGCTGAGTTCATTAAGAACTTCCAAGGCATGATTAAGGGTGACCCCAAAGTTATGAACTTGGTAACTTCTTCTACCGATGAAGGTGGCAATGCGATTGGCTTAACTATTCCTCAAGATATTCAAACGGCAATTAATACGCTGGTTCGCCAATACGATTCATTACAACAGTATGTTAATCGAGAAGCCGTTACAACTCAAACCGGGTCACGAGTTTACGAAAAGTGGACTGACGTGACAGCTTTAGCTGATTTAGATGATGAAACGGCTACCATTGGTGATAATGATGATCCTAAGCTATCCATTATCAAATATACGATCCATCGGTATGCTGGCATTACCACTGCCACTAATTCGTTACTAAAGGATACAGCTGACAACATCATGGCTTGGCTATCACAATGGATTGCCAAGAAGGTTGTAGTTACTCGCAACGCTAAGATCATTGAAGCAATGAACAAGGCGCCAAAGAAGCCGACCTTAGCTAAGTTTGATGACATCATTACGATGATCAACACGGCTGTTGATCCCGCTATCAAGTCTACGTCGTTCTTAATGACAAACACGTCCGGGTTTAACGTGCTGTCAGAAGTTAAGGACGCAATGGGCCGTTACTTATTGCAACCCGATCCAACACAACCTGATCGGTATTTAATCCGTGGCAAACTGGTTGTAGAGGTAGCTGACAAGTGGTTGCCTAACGTTAAAGCTACGTCAGCAACGGCTTATCCACTTTATTATGGCGATTTGTCGCAAGCAGTAACTTTGTTTGACCGAGAAAGTACTTCCTTATTAACTACCAATATTGGCGGTGGCGCCTTTGAAAAAGACCAAACTAAGATTCGTGTGATTGATCGGTTTGATGTGGAACCAACGGATACCGAAGCTTTTGTTGCTGGTTCATTTGCGGCGATTGCTGACCAACCAGCGAACTTTGCAGCAGGTTCTACAACCACACCTGGTAAGTAGTAATTAGTAAGGAGGTAGCTAAATGCCAACACTAGATGACCTCAAACTATCGCTACGCCTAGATGGTGATGCCGATGATCAGCTTCTGACCGGATATTTAAATACGGCAAAAAGCTATATCACACAAGCAGTTGGCACGGAATCAGACAGCTTCTATGATGATGCCAGTGTGGTTGATTTGTTTAATACAGCTGTGCTGGCATTAGCCTCAGCCTATTATAACTACCGCAGCTCTTTGGTTCCGACCACAGCAATTAGTATCGATCTACCGGTTGATTCAATCATTGGGCAACTGAGAGGGCTCTATGATCTGAAAATGGAGGCGATCACTGATGACCAAAGCAATTAATCCTTCACGAATGACTTTCCGTATCGCTTTTGGCCATGATGCCGATACTGGTGAGGTTAACCCGAATACTGGCACGCCAATTCAACAATTTTCAGCAGATTTTAGCTGTTGGGCGGGCCAGTGGTCGTTGAATGTGCAACAGCAATTAACCATAGCCGGAGCTGGGATCACTAATGCAGTGGTCTTTTTTATTCGCCATAATCCGGCCGTTAACGAGACGCTGCAAGTTCAGCGTGGATCGGATCTGTACAAGATTGACAGTATTGCGGCGGATGACGGCTTACAAAACGAGGGCTTTGACCTAATCACGTGCCATCGGGTGGTGACTAAGCGTGGCTAGTTTAGATGAGCAATTACAGCATTACTTTTCACAAGTTAAAAAGAAGGTGCCAAATAAAGCACAGCAACAAGTGATTACTAAGGCTGGTGCTGATCAACTACGGGATAGTTATTTTCAGGCTACCAAGTCTAAACATTATCGTTATGGTCGGAACACGAGCCATGTTAAGCATTTAGCGGATGCAGTGGTTGCTGACGATCACGATGTAGATGGATACGCGACGGGAAATTCAACGGTAGGATTTGAGAAGGATCCGATTAATCACGCTAGAATCGCGTTATTTCTCAATAATGGAACGGTGCATATTAAAGGCGACCATTTTATCGATACGGCCATTCAGTCAAGCAAAGATAAGGTTTTAGCTGCTGAATATGCCAAGTACAAGGCATTGACAGGTGGTGATCCTCATTAAACTTCCGGTGATTCAAGTTTACGAGATTATCAAAGCAAATAAACCATCCTGGATAGAGGGTTTATATCCAGAAAATATACCGAATGTTGTTGATAAAAGTGGTTCAAAGACGCTAGTGCTAATTACTAGTGTTACTGAGCCACTCTCTGGATATAGAAACGATACTTTTTCTGAGCTTAGTGCGTCAATTCAAGTACAGATTTTCTTTTCTAAAACAGTTGCGATCAATGTATTAGATGCACAGCTGGAACTGATGAACTTGCTTGATGATAATGGGTGGATTATCGCTACTCGCTACCCCAACGTAGTTGATCCGGATACTGAACAAGTCACAGCCACATTTTCTGTATTTAAAAATATAAAAATAAAAAGAGGTAATTAATTAATGAGTACACATGGTGTTAAAGACGTCACCTTTGGATTAATTGATTCAACAGGTGCCATTATTGCAGATGCTTCAAAAGGAATTTCTACAACCGGTATCTACTTGGTAGATGGGGACGCAGAAGGTGCCACCCAAGCTAACGTAACCGGGCTGGAAGCCGATGGTACAATCGGTTATGCCAATGACGGTCCTAAGCGGGTATCGAACGGTTCAATGGAACCCAAAGTCGCCCTCGAATTCTTGGATATTAACTTTGATATTTTGCAGAAATTAAAGGGATTCGTTAACGATGGTAAGGGCGGTTGGACACGTCAACTACCTAAGCCTCACGTTGCAATGTTAGTCCACTCTCGTTCCTATGGTGGTGTGGATATTTATGAAGGGTTTGCCAACGGCCAACTAGTCGAAACTGGTATGAACCACGGTACGGATAACAACGCTGAAACCGATGCTAATACCACATTGACTTACCAAGCATTGGACCCACTGAAGGCTGATGTATTTGGGGGCCAGCCATATAAGATTTGGACTAGCGCTGATAAAGCCTTCGATAAGGTAGCCATGATGGGTGAAGTATTCGGTGGATATAAGGCGAGTAGTCCTCTAGGTAAGTAAGCCAACTACAGTACACCCATAGAACCATTCTAAGTCACTCCTTATGGGGTGGCTTTTTACATAGCTGGCAATGGTCAGCAATAAAAAAATGTTAGGAGCAGCAAAATGAAAATTAGTATCGCGAAACTTGGATTAAAGAAAAAATCAGCAGAAGTAAAAACCACGGTAAAGGTTGTCAATGAAGCCACTAATCTTCAAATTTTGATGTTGAAGATGGACAAGATGCAATTGGATTCAGATGCTGACCCATTAACTGTCATGGAACAGTCTCAAAAGGCGGTCACAGCCATGACTAGCTTCCTTCAAGCTGTTTTAAAGTTATCAGAAAAAGAATTAGACACGGTAATGAATGCCGTCACTATGGACGAATTGTCAAACTTTATCAGTTATGTACTGGCACGGATTCAAGGATTGTCTGATGAACAATGGCAAGAAACACTCAAGGAAAATGAGGACGAAGAAAGCCCAAAAAAGTAATAGGTCGCCTCAACGTTCTAATTCATGACTTAGAAGATGCCCAAGAAGACCAAGCCTACTTTAAGCAACAGATGATGGCTAATTCTGGGGTACTTCCTTCTCAATTGGACGAAGAAGACTATTACGAACTGATCAGAATTAACCAAGCAAAGACTAAAGATAAACGTGCTGAAGACCCTATGGCAATGGTTAATCGGTTGAGAGGTAAGTAGAAAGGAGGTCCACTAATGGCGACCGTAAGTAACACAATGGCAACCGAAGTTAAGCTAGATACTGTCTCAGCGGCCTCTAGTCTGAAAACTCTGAACAACGCTATTAAAGCAACCACTAATGAATGGAAGGCTAATGAGATTAGCTTAAAGTCTGCAAAGGACAGCCTGGGCGCAGCACAAGCTAAATATGAAGGCCTTGGCAAGACCATGCAAGCCTTGCAAGCTAAAATTGATAAGTTGAAAGAGCGTCAAGCAAGCCTTGATACTTCAACGACTAAAGGCAGCGATAACTATGCTCGGCTTTCTAAGGATTTAGCTAATGCTGAGAATAAGATGGCGTCCTTAACTGCCCAACAAGGCCGTGCCAAAAAATCAGTAGACTATTATCAATCTGGCTTGGCTGACTTGCAAGAACGGTACAAGTCAATCACGTCAGTCTCCAAGTCTTATGTGGACGCCTTAGAGAATCAAGGAAATAAAGCTCAAGCTGGTAGGGCTAAGCTTAATGGATTGCGGGAGTCCTACCGTAACCTTTCGGATCAGTTGAAAATCCAGCAAACTGAGTTAGCCAAGCTTAAGACTAGTTCTGGTGGGGCCAGTGAAGCCTACAATAAGCAACTTGTTCGGGTTAATCAAACAACTGCCTCAATGGCTAAACAGAAAACTGAGATTGGCCGATTAGCCGGTAAGTATGGCACCATGAGTAGTAGTATGGCTAAGATGTCAGATGGGGCGGCCAAAGCTAGACACAGGATTGCGAATATTGGTCAAGCATTTAAAGGCGCCGCAATTACGGCCGCAGCTGGTTTAACTAGTTTGGGTGCTGCGACGATTGCTGGTGCCAAAAAGGCCACAAATTTAAACAAGGTGTACCAAGTCAATCAAAATTTATTAGTTACTTCTGGTGAGAAAGCACGTAAGGCTATTTCCCAAGTCTCTAAGATGCAACGAGATGGTGCTAAATACTCCGTTAAGTATGGGGTAGCCCAGCAAGAGATTGCTGAACAGTACCAAGACTTAATAAAGCGTGGTCATACTGGTGCCGAAGCTATCGCCGTTATGAAGTCAGAATTACAAGCTTCCGTGGCTTCCGGAGACGACTTCAAAGATGTCATCAAGGTTTCTTCACAGGCGATTGAAGCATTTGGTATGAAGACCAATAACACGGCTAAAATGATGAAGAATACCAAACGGGTTGTTAATGATCTGGCGTATGCTTCGGATGTTACCGCGACTGATTTTCATAGCTTAGGTAAAGGTATGGAATACGTTGGGGACACGGCTAAAAATGCCGGTTTCTCAATTGAGCAGACTTCTGCGGCAATGGGGGAGTTGTCTAACCATGGTATGGAAGCGGATAAGGCAGGTACTGGTCTACGTAAGGTAATTACTAGCCTGGCTTCACCAACGAATACGGCCATGGGTGCCTTAAAAGAAATTGGCATTAAGTCTACCAAAATTTTCCAAGATTCCAAAGGTAACTTTAAATCTCTACCAGCAATCTTCAAAATTATCGAAGATCATACCAAGAAGCTTGGTGGTGCTGATAAAGCAGATGTCTTTAAGCGAATTTTCGGCCAAACTGGTATGCAGGCGGCTCAGGTACTTGCTAAGTACGATAAATCACTGAAAAAGTTAACCGGTGATGTTACCAAAGCGGGTAAAAAAGGTGAGTACGTCCAAAAATTGGCCAATAAGAACTCGAATAACGCCAAGATGAACGTAGAGCGATTCAAGATGGCTGGCCAACAGCTTCAAATTATGATGGGTTCTAAGCTATTGCCTGTTATTACTAGAGCGACACAAGATATGACTAAGGCTTTCAACAACAAGGATGCTCAAAAGGGGCTCACTTGGTTAATTGGTGGTGTTGCCAGACTCGCCAGTGGGCTTCTTAAGATTATCGAGTTCACCTCAAAGCATACGAAAACTATTGCCGCCTTCGGAATTGCTTTAGGTTCAGTGCTAGCCGTATCAAAGATCGCTCGATTTATCGCTGCGACTACTGAGGCAATTGATGTTATTAAGAACTTTACCATAGTCCAGAAAGCGTTGAACAGTGCCTTCCTGACCAACCCAATTGTGCTTGCAGTGGCAGCAATCGTAGCACTGGGAGTGGCCTTCTATGAAGCTTATAAACATATTAAGCCGTTCCGAGATGCCGTTAATGGCGTTGCTTCTGCAATTGGCAAATGGGCCAAGGGAGCTTTTAAGTCGGCTAAAAAAGCCCTATCTTCGTTTGGCAAAACGGTTAAAAATGTCATGAAGGGAATTGGCAAGTTCTTTACGGGAAAACTTGGTTGGGAACAAGCAATTGGAAAAGCGATTGGAAAAATGGTTAAAAGTGCTCAAAAAGCATTCAAACCAGTAACTAATGTTTTCAAAGCATTTATTAAGGATGTTCAAGCGATATTCAAAGGATTTGCCAAGGTTCTTGAGTATGCCATGGTCATTCCAATTGCCTTTGTTGTCGGTCTTTCAATTATTGCTTGGCGAAAGATTAAGAAGCCTGTAATGTCAGTCGTTAAGGCAATTAAATCTGGTGTATCTAAAGGCTTCAAAGCAGTTTCTAAAGTAGTATCAAGTATCTGGAAAGGGATTACCTCGAAGACCAAGAGATCTTGGAACTTGGTTTACAAGTATGTAATTAGCCCAGTAGCCAAGGTATACAAAGCTGTTACTAAGTATATTGGCAAACTAGTGACTAAGACGATTAGCAAAGCTTGGAAAACTATTAAATCCTTAACTCACAGAGCTTGGCTTTTAGTTAAAAAGTATATCGTCAATCCGGTTAAGTATATCTGGAAGATTATTAAGAAGTACATTATTAAGAATATTGTTAAAGGCATTACCAAGACTTGGGATACCATCAAGGACTTAACTCATGATGCTTGGCTACTAATTAAGAAATATACTGTTAATCCGGTTATCTCTGCTTACAAGACTGTATCTAAGTGGATTAAAAAGCTGTTAAAAACCATTACCAATGTTTTAGGTAGAATTAAGAAGGTCTGGAATGGTATCTGGAATAGCATTAGCGATACTTTTAAGGGCATTTGGAAGAACATTAAGTCCATTGCTCAAAATGGCATTAACGATGTTATTAGCATTTTAAATACAGGTATTGGCGGTATTGATTCGGTTATTCATGCCTTTGGTGGCAAGAAGAAAGCCATTGGAACCATTTCTAAGGTTCATTTGGCCACTGGTACTGGGTTATTCAGCAACCAGCGTAGAGCGATTACTAAGCCAACCATGGCGATGCTGAATGATGGCAATGACTCACCTGAGACGGGGAATAAAGAGGCTGTGTTCCTTCCTAATGGACAATCTGGAATCGTCCAAGGCAGAAATACCCAAGCTATGCTACCCTCCGGTACAGAGGTTCTGAATGCCTCTGAGACCAAGCTATTAATGGGTATGCAAGGGATTACCCACTTTGCCAAAGGTAGTAGTAACTGGTTCGGCAATATCATGAGTGGTATCGGCTCAGGAATTGGTAATGTATCTGGCTGGTTAGTCAAGAAAGCAAGCGGATTGAAGAAGTTCTTCACCACTGCTGAAAAGATTATTGCCCACCCAATCAAGAGTCTGGATTCGATGTTCAAATACACTAAGGCTGGTGCTGGCGTTGTTGCTGACCTTACTAAAGGTATGTTCAACAATGTTAAGAAACAAGCTGGCAGCTGGTGGAGTTCCCTCTGGTCCATGGTTGACTTAGACGGAGGTTCTGCTGGTGGTAACTGGCGGCATAATCCGGGGTTATCTGAGACCAATGGTTTTGGAGCTTCTCGTAGTTTTGGTAGCCATGATGGTGTTGACTTCTCTGGCCCACTTGGTTCAGCTATTAGGGCGGTACATGGCGGTAAGGTTACTCATGTTGGACGTCCATTACACAATTGGCCTTACAGTAAATTGGGCGATGTTATTACGGTTGCTTCCAATGATGGATGGCAAGAAATATATCAAGAATTTGGTGGAATGAATAACGTTAAAGTTGGTACAGGAGATGTCATCAAGACTGGGCAAAGGATTGCTACTCTTGGCCATTTAAACGGTGCTGGTAGTGGTTCACACGTTCATATTGGGGTATCCCATGGTTCTCTATGGGATCATGGCGGTTCCTCAACCAAAGGCTGGTATGACGTAACTAAAATGCACGGTAAATCAGATGGTTCTCCTAAGTCTAGTAAGAAATCCGGTAACATCAAAGGGATTAAATCCCAAGTTGGTTCAGGATTCTTCAAGTTTATGGAAAAACTAGCCAACATGTTTAGTTCTATTGGAGGTTCAGGTGGAGCTAGTTATGGTGGTGCTTCCATGATTGAAAAGGCCGCTAAAACTATGCACGTCAACCTCAGTGCTGGAGAACTAGCTACAATTAAAGCTACCATTATGCACGAATCTGGTGGTAATGCCAAAGTTCTTCAAAAGGTTCATGATATTAATTCAGCTAGTGGACACCCAGCCAAAGGATTACTTCAATTTGTTCCAAGCACTTTCAGTGCTTATGCTGTTAAGGGTCACAAGAATATTCTCTCAGCTTACGACCAATTATTAGCAATGTTTAATGACAGCAACTGGCGGAGTGATGTTCATACCAATGGTTGGGCACCTAGTGGTCACCGTAGATATGCCAATGGTGGTATTAGCCGATTTGAAAAGTTAGCACATATCTCAGAAGGCAATAAGACTGAGTCAATCGTTCCTTGGGATATTACCAAGCGTGCCAGAGCTTACCAGATTATGGACACCACCATGAAAGAGTTTGCTAAGACTGATAAGCCGCAACAATCCACTGCCCAATCTGCTCAATCAACTGATTTATCAAAATTGATTAAGCAAGGAAAAGAAATTATCGGATTGATGGCTGAATTAATATCTGGTCAACAGAATCCTGTACCCGCTGTTGTATCTGCTAACGATGTTTACAGTGGTTATAACCGAGTAAAAACGAAAAAAGATGTAAGTAGAAACCTAGGAAGGGGAAATGTAAATGGCATTCAATGATGTTAACACTTTTGATTATGCCTTCGACGAGAATGGTACCGGTGGTTTCAACTCCGACAAAGACTTGGAAGTGTTGGTAAACCATGTCTCCAAGCCAATTGCCCCAACGATAACCGAATCCTTCCAGGACGTTCCCGGTAGATATGGGGGCGTTTTTTTAGGCAATAGTTATGGGGAAAAGCAGATAGATATTCCGATTACCATGTACCCCACTGACCGGGACGATTACAACCGGATACTGAATAATTTATCGAGAGCCCTCATTAATACCAACGATGACGCGGATAATCAGTACCCATTACGGTTCAACGACCAGCCAGAGGTAGTCTATTACGGTCACTTTACTGCCATTCCTACCCCAACATTTCTCAACGAAGGGGTACAGGACTGTACCACTACACTAACGTTCATGCTGGCTGACCCACGGGGGTTCTTGCCTCAGCGTGATATTAAGATCACCAGTAATGAACAGGTTATAAGCCCAGCCGGTAACACTGCTGTTCAACCAGTTATTCACATCATTCCCAAGACTGACTTGTACTACTTTGGTTACACTTTGGGAGACCAATATGTAGCCGTTGGCTATCATGTTGACGATGGGTCCACGGTTATGGACGCTAACGGTCATATCACTAGCTTAACGCCTCATCAAGAATTGCAGGTACACGATCCTTGCAACTCAATGAGCACATGGTTTCAAGCCGGTGCCGATACCCAAGAAATTAAGGTATATCGTGGGGAAAATGATGGTAAAGCAACGGCTACAGCCTCATCATTAATGGTTGCTAAGGATTCAAAGGGTCATTACAACTGGGGTTCTACTGGCAAACACAAAGACTTCTATGGACCTGTTATTATCCACCAAGGTATTCCGAAGATTAGTAATTACTGGAAAGTGTCCATGCGATTCCACCATATTAAGCGGATGAAAAATGAACGGGCCATGGGTAAGGTTGAAGGTTATCTGCTGGATGCTAATGGCAATGTATGTGGACGAATGGGTATTGACGATTATGCACAAGGCCGGTACCCCCGTGGTTACATTCAACTAGGGAGTTCATTTAATGCCACCAAGGATAGGGGCAAGTACCTCACCCTTCTATATAACGAGGGTGGACGCAAAGTTAATGGGAAAAATCATCATGATATAAAGGTCCATTTAACCAAGACCGTTAAGGTTAAGACTAAGTCCAAAGCTAAGCACAAAGCTAAATCAGCCAGAATGTACAAAGCCACCATTCAACGTGAAGCCTTCAAGTCCAGAGCTAAGAAAAAGAGACGTAAAAAGAGACGTAAAAAGGCAACTAAGAAGGTTACCAAGAAGAAGTCCGGCGGAAAGAGGAAGTCTACTAGGGTTTCCAAGCCAAAGGTTAGGACTAAGTCCAAAACCATTAAGACTTATGTCATGGAGACCACGTACATGAACAAGGATGCTTACTCAAACTTCTTCGGTGAGTTCTCATTGGAACGTCAAAAGAAAACCATTGGTGGCAAGGTGTATGACAACTGGGTGGCTGAGATTAACGAGTTCAATCCTAAGACTGGGGTAGCATACTCGGTTAACACTGAGGGTAAAGTTCACATTCACAAGGAGAAATTAGATAAGTCAGGCAAGTTTGGTTTTGCCTTGGCTAACGTAGCGGCAACCTTTATGAAGCACGATATCAAGGAAGACTTGGTTAAACCACCAGTTGGATATTATTCTGACTTTGAGACTTTGACTGACCTCAAAATATACACTTCTGATGGTAGCGATGACCCCGATGATATTCCCCATGTAATTGCCCACGCCGGTGAAGAAATCATCATTGATTCCGCTGATAACACGGTTACCGTTGGTGGTAGAAATGTTGATAAGTATGTGTCATGGCTATCGACTTTCCCTTCAATTGAAGGCGATGTTAGCCAAGAGATGCACTTCACGCCTGACCCAGCCAATGCAGATATAACGTTGGAGTACAAGCCAGCCATCAAATAGAAAGGAGTTAAGACGTGTGTACGTCATTCTTGATAAAAATCTCAAACGAGTCGCCACCTTAGACACGACAACCGATACAAATATATTCTGGGGTGAAACTATTCAGCAACAATTGGCCGATGATAATTCTTCAAATGACAGCATTACCGAAGCCAGTCTAGCTAATACTTCTGACCCAAACGCTAACTCAAAGAGTTGGAATGATACCTTTACCGGTCTCACCATGGTAGCAGACAGTCCAGCGGCTCAATACCTGAGAGTAGGCAATCACTTAGCGGCTTATGACCAAGCCAATGACCGCTGGCGAGTGTACCGAATATATACCGTTGATGAGACCATGGATAACACCTCTGGGACTAACCTTATTTCAGCTGATGCCATTAACCTATTAATCTGGCGACTGGGTAAGACAATTCCCACTAAAAAAGAGATTAAAGAGTGTGATTTACCAGCAGCCATGGATTGGATTATTGCGGGTACTGGAATAACACTGGTAAATAATGCAACCTCTGGACTGCTTTCAGATTTTTCCATTGATGGAGAAAGCTCATCTCAAACTTTGCTACAAACGATCCTGACTACCTACGATTGTGAGGCAGACGGGTACGTAAAATTAGATAGTTCTGGGATTGTGGTTGATACCATTCTGGAATTGTCCGATCAACGGGGACAGAACACTGGTAGACGTATCACTTATGGTGACAACATGCTGTCCATTAAGCGAGAGACAGTTGATACAACTCTGATTACCAAGCTGTACGTCTATGGTTCCGGTGGAGCTTCAATCAGTAAAGCCAAAGGCAATGGTGGTCGTAACTTTGTCACCGATGCCTCTGCTAACTCCTTGTACAACAATGATGCCAACACTTGGTTGGAAGGTAGTATTACCAGTTCGACTATCAGCGAACCCGATGCTTTACTGTCGTTGGGATTGAAGACACTCAGACTGTATAATCACCCACGGGTTAATTATTCCGTTGATGTAACTTCAGATTTTGATGCCCAATTAGGTGACACCATTAAGGTAATCGACCTGACTATGACCCCAGTATTAACTTTGCAAGCTAGAGTTATTCAACGGACAACTTCCGAGAGTGACCCAACTCAAAATAAGGTAGTCATCGGGGAGTTCTCAACGGTTACAGTCGTTACTCCCAATTTTATTAAAAG
Organism: Levilactobacillus yonginensis; assembly: GCF_964065165.1. NCBI lineage: Bacteria > Bacillati > Bacillota > Bacilli > Lactobacillales > Lactobacillaceae > Levilactobacillus > Levilactobacillus yonginensis. The sequence continues at coordinate 23,573 of NZ_OZ061552.1, forward strand.
CATGGAACAGCGGTGGAATGACCACGTAAAAAAGCTGTTTGAAGACGCCAAAAAGAACCAAAATGCTGCTAGTATCAGCCTAATTACCCCACTGGGGCAATCATGGACGAATACTGATACCAGTAAAAGGGTAATCGCAAGGTTATTCATTGAAGGTGAAAATGTCACGTCCTTCTTATCAGCGGCGGCGTTTAATTGGGAATATATTCAGCAAGATGGTACCCATAATTTGAATTGGGAAGCAGAACATGCTAAAGACGGTTATGAAGTCACCATTACCCCACCATTTGTTGGTAGCTTAGTGGTATCAATTGATGACGCCTTCGTTAAAGATGAGTCTGAAATGTGGATAGACACTGGTACTAACACTGATGGAACCTTCAAGAAGTTGTGGGAGACCACTGACGGTAACCCTGATGAATTCGGTAATCATCACGTTGGGGCATTGCAATTCTCGTACGTTATGAGCAATGGTGAGATACTGGCCAGTTATGCGTACAAAGGAAAGCAAAATCAGTCTAATTTAAGTGATTGCCAATACCTACATTGGAGTGCTAAAGGGGTACTAATTGATTCCATGATCGTTCAAGGCGGTCAACATGGTTCTTCCTTTGGCTATGATGAGGCAAACAACCTGATTTATTCCCAGATTAAGGATTTAAATGGTAGCAAAAAATGGCTAGCAACCTTTCCATACACCCCTCATGCCGTGATTAATAGCGATTCCAGTACCGTGACTAAGTGGTGCGAGATTGAGACTTATGTCCGACCTAACGTTGATCTAACCAATGGATTATGGATTGGGAGCCAGATGGACGGGACCGTAGAAGTATGTAATATCTCGGATTTGAAAGCTGGCAAGTATCTCCCAATTATCCGATTCAAGTTGCAGGACTTCGGCTGGAATCCGGTACCCTCGGGTGTGGCTAATAATGGAAAATATAATACGATTCAAGCTAACTCAATTGCATACCCATACGCCTTCTTTACATCAGGGGACGTCAATAATAAGGATGACCGACTAGTAATGTGTATCAATCTCATTACCCAGTCAGTCATTTTTAATTACCAGATTGAACCTTCACAAGATATTCAGCTGACAGTACCAATTGAATATGGTGGCCACTTTGAACCAGAAGGGGTATACCCTGACTTAGATAATGATCAGCTAATGATTGGATTCAATGTCAGCGAGTACCGAGACGCGGCTCATAACGTCATGATTAGTCACTCTGGACTATGGTCAATTCCAATTGGTATCCGCGATGATAGCAAGGACTTATCCGTCACTTACCCAGCAGAAGATGAGGGTGAAAACACCGAGGTAGAAGAACCAGTGGTAATCCCTGATGATACTGACGACTCAGATAGTGCCAGTGATGACGATTCTGCTTTCAACATTGATGACGGTGAGACTTATCAGGAGGTGGTCGAAGGATGATTATTGCAACGGGTTCAGTCGATATTAATGAAGCAACTAAGTTAGCCCAAGAAGCCTCCGATAGTGCCGATGACTTAGCCAAAAAGATGAAGAATACAGTAGCCACCATGGATGGAAAAACAACAGTTTCAACCAGCACCCCATTTGATGATGGTAAGGAACACAACGAAGGCGATATGTGGACGGTTATTAACGATGATGTTGCCTCAGCCATGTATATCTATACCAGCGGTGAATGGAAGGCTAAAAAGTGGGACCAGCAGGCACTAAGTGTTAAACAGTTGTCGGCCTTAACAGCTGATTTAGGGCACGTTACTGCTGGAACGCTTGAGTCAGCAACGATTATTGGTGGGTCAATAACTGGATCAACTATCCATTTATCAAGCGGAACTGATGAATATTGGTTAGATTACAACGGATTCCATACAACTGATACCGCAGAGAATACGGGTACATGGGTTATGCCGGGATTAATCGATTTAGGCGGTTCTAAGGCTAATCCTAGAGTGATGGTTAGTGCTAATGGCATATATAGCGGAGCACAGAGAATTTCTACTCAAAGCTTAACGATGAGTGCGGGTTCTGTGTTTGGCACTACCTCTGGAGATGTTTATTTTGAAATTGGTGGCGGGGATTCTGGGCAAGGTGGCGCTGCACTTCACGCTGCTAGTTTTAACAAAATGTCTCAGCTATCTGTTAAGAGAAACCTGGCAGATGTATCTGGAGAGTATGCCCTGGCTCAAATATCAGGAACAGATGTAAAACGCTACGATTACAAAGATTCAGACAATTCTCAACAAACCAATATTGGTCCGGTAATTGATGATGTTAATTCGAATGGAAACAAAGCTTATAACATCTCCTCCGATTTGATTAACAAACAAACTGATGGAGTGTCTATCGACAATGAGGTCGGACTATTGATGGCTGCCGTTAAAGAACTGACTAAACGCAATTCAGAGTTAACTATGAGAGTCGCTAAGCTAGAAAGGAAGATGCAGGAATGATTACAAGCCTTGATGTTAAGCAGAATGATAATGGAACAACGCATGTAAAGTACACCGCTTCATTTACGGGTACCAGCCATATCTGCTACGGGGATTTTGATGCGACATCAGAAGAAGCTACCAACGCCTTTAAATCAATGACAAACACCGATATGTGGGCTGGATTCAAACAACTGGTACTAGCCAGGTTGAAAACTGAGGCTACGAATGCCCTAGGAGGCGGTGAAAGTGAGTAAAGAACTGTACTTTACCGATGGCAACAATGAGGTTAAATACCTCGATACTACAGCCAGTTTTAACTTGGCAATTACCCAAGATGGCTCAGCATTTGACCTAACTAATGCTAAGAGCATTGATGTCAAAGTTGCCAACGATACCGGATATGTATTCGATAAACCGATTGATATGGCTACGATTAAGCAACCATTGGCCGGATTGATTACCATGCCGGTGGATACTGAGGTCATGAATGCCTTAGTACCCGATGATTACACCATCGAAGTTTGGGTGACCTTATCCAGCCTGATTACTCCTGGCAGTCAAGAAGGATTAACTGATGACGGTACAACCAGTGTTACTGCTACCTCATCAACTGGTACGACTACGTACAACGCCATCTTCCCAAGTGATGACCCACAAGGATTCACCATTACTGAAAATGTTATGAGTGACTCTGGTGATGTTATCCCGGTTATGAGTTTGGATGATTTTCAACAGGAATTCGACCAGCTTAAGACTGACTTAACTAACAAAGTTTCCACATTGCAAGGGCCAAAAGGTGATACTGGACAAGGACTAGAGATTAAAGGTAAGGTTGACACTACTTCCCAGCTTCCAAAAACAGCTAGTGAAGGCGATGGTTACTTAGTTGGTGAAGAACTGTATGTCTGGACTAATGGTGCATGGAAAGATTGCGGATCATTACAAGGGCCTCAAGGTATTAAAGGAAATACTGGCACAGGTGTTTCTTCAACTACAATTCAATATCAAATTTCAAGTAGTGCAACTACTGCTCCAACAGGGATTTGGTCAGATAACATCATTGCTACAACGAATGCAAACCCTAATTTGTGGATGAAAGCTACTTTAAACTATACTGATGACACAACAAAAGACTTTTACCTTGTTTCACAAAAAGGTGATAAAGGCGATATTGGCAAAACAGGACCTCGTGGACCAATTGGCCCACAAGGTCCTGTTGGTTCTGGGTTAGTTGTTAAAGGCACAGTCAAGGAGGCTTCACAACTTCCAAAGACTGGAAATCAAGAAGGTTACTGCTACTTTGTTGGTACAGATTTATATGTTTGGGATTCTGGAGCATGGAAAAACTGTGGAAGTGTAAGCCCAAACTTAAGCAACTACGTTACCGTTACTGATTTAAACAATGGATTGAGTACAAAAGTTACTGATAACAAAAATGGCACTGAACAACTTAATGGAGTTCAGGTACAGCCGTTCAATAAGTTATCAGATACTATTGGTGGACGTAATTTATTAATTGGTTCTACTGATAATATTGTTCATTATGATTCAGTGGCTGGATACACTATTTGGAAATCTTCTATTACTCAATTTAATGTTGGCGATACATTAAATGTAAGTGCCGATATAACTTCAAATGCTGGAAACACTGTCTTAAAAGTGTTTTTATTATCATCTGCAGAAATTCAAATAGGTTATTTAAGCTATTCTGTATCAGAAGGACAAACTGCTCATGCGTTCGTCTCAAAAACTATTCCTACTGGAACAACTAATATTTTAGTTCAAATTGACAATGGAAATACCCCTGGAATAGCAAATGTTTGCGCAATAAATCATCAATTTGCAAACACGGGTTCAATAGCCACTGATTGGACTCCAGCTCCAGAAGATAAGGTTAACGTCACCGATATGCGTAAACCAGCTAGCGATGTAGCGGGAATTGAAGAAGTTAACGCCAAACAAGATAAAATTGGTTACACACCTGCTGACGATAGCAAAGTAGTTCATAGTACTGGTACAGAAGAGATTGCTGGTCAAAAAACTTTTGACGTTGCACCAATTGACAAGACAACCGGCAATCCATATATCACTAAAGATGGTGTTCCAGCAGTTCCATCAACACTTGCAGATACGACTAAGGATGCCAATTTTACAGGAAAACTTCAAAAGTCTGGTATTGACGTGGCAACCACAACGGATGTTACAAATGCTGTTAGTGGCGCAACGTCTCAAGTTGCCCACCTATCTGGTACAAATAACTTTACAGGGTCTATTCAACATAATGGAAATTCTGTAGGGGCTCATATACAAGCATCTAAAAATGATGAAAATAGTGCTATTAGTGACTCAGCTACGGGTAATTCTGATGATATTTATTATTGGTTGGAGAGTTAGTTAAGGAGATGATTAAATTTGGGGTTAGCAATTAAGGGTAAAAAAGTTATTGGATTGGCACTTAATGGTAAGAAGCTCCTTGGAGAAGCTAAAAACGGTAAAGTAATCTGGAGATTTATTGATAATAAGCCTTGGAAGTTTACTGTAAACGATGTTGTGAACTCAGTAGCAGTAGATTCTAGTGGTAATGTATACGCTGGTACCGATGGTTATGCTGTGTACAAGATAAATACTAGTGGAAAGCAAGTGTGGAAGTTTACTGCAGACAATGCTGTGAAATCAGTAGCAGTAGATTCTAGTGGTAATGTATACGCTGGTACTTACGCTGGTGATTTTAGTAATTTTGTGTATAAGCTAGATGCTAGTGGAAATCAAGTGTGGAAGTTTACTGCAGTCAATGTTGTGACCTCAGTAGCAGTAGATTCCAGTGGTAACGTTTACGTTGGTACCGATGCTAGTTCTATATACAAGTTAGGTGCTAGTGGAAATCAAGTGTGGACGTTCACTGCAGACAATACTGTGAACTCAGTAGCAGTAGATTCTAGTGGTAATGTATACGCTGGTACTAATAATAAGTCTGTGTACAAGCTAGATTCTAGTGGAAAGCAAGTGTGGCAGTTTACTGCAGATAGTCTTGTGTTCTCAGTAGCAGTAGATTCCAGTGGTAATGTATACGCTGGTACTAGTAATAAGTCTGTGTACAAGCTAGATGCTAGTGGAAATCAAGTGTGGAAGTTTACTGCAGATAGTCTTGTGTACTCAGTAGCAGTAGATTCTAGTGGTAATGTATACGCTGGTACTAATAATAAGTCTGTGTACAAGCTAGATTCTAGTGGAAAGCAAGTGTGGAAGTTTACTGCAGATTATATTGTGTACTCAGTAGCAGTAGATTCCAGTTGTAATGTATACGCTGGTACTTATAGTAAGTCTGTGTACAAGCTAACACCAGATGGTTCTAATACAACAACGTAGAATAAGGTATATAACCGATATAGGGTTGAAAACTACAAGGTTTACTAAGGGAAGCTTTTCAGGGTCAAGTGGAGTACATTCGGACTTAGTCAGTACAGGTAGTATTACAGCTTACTAATAAAAAAGGAGATAATAAATAATGTTTATTTATATAACTTATGATACAGACGGTTTCATTACAGCTTACCAGAATACTGAAGTAGACGGGTTTACTAAGGTGTTCATTCTTGATTCGTGGATTACTCAGTTTGCTCAGCATTCCGACAAATTCCGGTACGATACTGATAAAAAGGTTATACTCAATCCGGGTAACTTGCCAGACTTATCCCTTGATGAGTTGAATACCAAGTACGCCGGTGTGTTGGAAACTAGTCAGCAAGCGGTACAGTCGGCAACGGCTTTAGCACAACAGCAAACGGTATCCGCAACGAGTATCAGTCAGTTACAAACTGGTATCAACCAGTTACAGAAGTCAATTACAGAACTTGCACTAAGTCAATCAGAAAAGGGGACGAAATAATATGGTTCAAATTTATACGTGGGCATATCAAGATTGGAAGACAATTAGCAAGGAAACGTTAGCAACAGTCGTGGGATTACCAGATGGGATTACTGCTGACGATTACAAGGATATCACCGGCGAAGCGTATGTAGCACCAACAACTCAAGCAACGACCACAAGCACCACTAACTAGCTTCTACTCAGCCAGTTAGTCAGTGCTCTTAATTTGTCCAAAATTGGAGGATGAAAAATGTTCAAAGAAATTACAGATGTGTTCAATTGGCTTAATAACGCGGGGGTATTCGCCTTCTTAATGGTGTTAATTCCCGCCGTGTACAAGTTGGTAAAGCCACTCTTAACTCACAAGGTACAGACTGAAAAGAATACCCACGTTAAGCAAGGACTAGAAGTTGGATTAAACTTGGCGAATACCATTGTTCCAGAAATGGCGGTAATGGCTAGTTTATCTCTGTCTGACCGCAAGAAGGAAGCAATCCGCTTCGTTAACTCCCAGTTGACGGCAAATGGTTTCGACTTAGACGTCCAAACTATCTCAGGGTTGGTTGAGAAGGCTTACCAAGCATACAAGGTAGCCGGTGGGGATAATCATGCCCCAGTAGTTACCCCGGCACCAACGGAGGTCATTACCCCATCAGAAGGGACTGATAGCAATGACTAAGAAAATTGTTGACCTATCCTCGTACCAAGCCGATTCCTTAGCTTACATGAAGCAACTCAAGAAGTGGGGTGCTCATGGGATTATGGTAAAGTTGACTGAAGGCACTGGTTATCTCAGTCCCAAGGCTGGTAATCAGATTGCTAATGGATTCAAAGTATTCAATACCATTGGGGTTTACCACTTCTTCCATGGACGAGGAACGGCTGAAGCTCAATACTTTCTATCATGGGTGAAGAAGATGGGATTAGATAAATCCACAGTATTAGCCATTGATGTTGAAGCACCCGATTTACCATGGAAGACAACCAGTCAGGTTAACGTATTCCTTCGGTACCTGATTAGTCATGGGTACAAGAATGTGATTACGTACGGCTCAGGTAGCTGGTTCAATGCTGGTCGGATTAATCGGTCACAGTTAGTAGATAAAGCAATCTGGGTGGCCGCTTATGGTGTTAGTCAACCGGGAGTTAATAATGCCAACGCTTGGCAAAATACCGACAACTGGAAGGGTCACGGTGTAGATTGCAGTTATGACTTCGATGGTAAACTTTCGGGTAAGGTTACCAAGGCAACGCCTAAGAAAGCCTCATACTGGGCTGATAACGGCTTGTACGAGGTGATTACCCGTAAGGTTAATGTATATGGTAAGCCAGCCCTAGACAAGGCTAACAAGCGCCGTGTTCACTTCTCAAAGGGCAGTACCATTTACGGTAAGGCTGTCAAGTATGGCAAAGTGTGCCGAATTAAGACTGCCGTTGGGTACATCTCAGCTAATAAGGCCTATGTAAAGTTAGTCAGAAAGTCTGGTGGTAAGTAATGACCTTTGATCGTTGGATGGAATTAATCACCTTGGCTTTGGCTGTAGTTGCGGGTATCTATGCGGCTTTGATGGTTGCCATGAAGCCGTTTACCACACAGCTGGAAGAGATCGCTAGAAGCATGGAACATAGCAGCCAGCGAATTGAACGGCTGTTTGATTCGCAAAATACGCTGCGTGAAGATTTAATTACTAGCAGAAGCGAGCATAAAGTTATCAACGAACGCTTAGACAATGTTGAGAATGATGTACGTGAATTGAAAAGTAAATAGTGCTAGGATCAAATTAATCCTACAAAATTGGCATAACCAAAAGGCCACTCATCTCATCACGAGGTGGGTGGCTTTTTTTGTGTGCATTCTGCTTCATTTAAACGGACAAGTATACGTCTAAAAGCTGAACGTGTTGTCTATGGGTGCTTTGAACTACGGTTTTGGTATGTCTTCATATACATTTCGAACATTATTTTTTGCTCATTTGATAATTCACGCTCAGCTTTGTCCAACAGTGCTGATATAAGATCATCTTGAGTAATATATCCTAACGAATTTTGAATGGAGTTAATTCTATTTACATTATTTTTTTGAAGTCTAACAGTTCCATACTTTTTGTTTTTTCGAGGGCGACCAACGGGATTCTTATTCGTTTCATTTTTTTCCATATCTTTTATATCAAATGTTTTACTAGGACGAGATATGACAGTTTCTTCTACTGGTTTGGTTTGCTTTAATTGCTTTCTATCTTGCTTTTTGAATTCCATTTTAGCCATTTCTATTTGCCCCCAGTCCGAGCAATAATTTCTTCCGTTAATTTGCCGTACAATGCGTGTAGCCTTATATCGTGGAAGTCGTTTACACTAGTTAGCCCTTTTTCTGATATTCCTTTTCTATCGTAGCGCTTCAACCTTTCCATATGGTGCATGATGTTTTCAAAAATCATATCTTTGCCAAAAGTTTCTCTAGCATCTTTTATGATTTGATTGTCAATTCCGGAATTGTTTTTTAGCAGGACTGGCAAGATCCCAGCAATATCGAAGTCTATAGCTGTGTGATTGTTGTAGAATTCTTGAAGATATTCCCAAAATGCTTCTGCACCGTCTAATGATCTTTGCTGAGTCTGAAGAACAATAATAACATAATCTGTATCGTATAAAGCAGTGTCTGTAAATATTGATAGTGTAGGCGGAACATCAAAAATAATGTAATCAAATTTATTTTCTACTTCAGATAGAAGATTACCGAAATATGACATTCTTTTTTCTTTATAGTTTGGCACGTTAGGCATAAATTTCATTTCCAAGAAATCCGGGTAGCTAACGAAGTCTTTGTAAGAAGGCAATAAGTACAGGTTATTCATTATCTCAACGATGGCATCGGGTAGTTTTTCTTCTTGAATTGCAACCATCATAGTTTTATCAATCTTTAATTCAGAGTTATGCTGCAATCCATATGTTCTTCTCAATAGTTGAGTGGAGTTTGATTGAGGATCTAAGTCACATACAAGTGTTTTATACCCTTTCTTTGCTAATTCATAGGCAGTCATCACGGAATTGGTTGTCTTGCCTACACCGCCCTTAAAATTTCCGAATAATATTTTCTTAGTCAACATGTCCCCTCCTTACTACAAAAAATATTACCACATATTTGTTTTGATTTGTGTGTTTATTTAAATTTACTATTTGTATATCTGAATATTTGACTATTTGTGTATTTGAATATTTGAATATTTGTATTCAGATATTCAAATAAGACGACCGCGTTGTTATTGATATACCAGTACATATTTTTTTACTATCCGTATATTTGAATATCATACTAAATGTATATTTTACTATTAGGATATTCGTATAAATTACTATTTGAATATTAGTATACAAAAACTAATTTCACCTTTATTTTCTTGCTAAGGTGGGGTATTATTAAAAATATAAAATAGAACATAAAAAAACACCCACCGACAGGCATCGGTGAGCGCCACAAAGATAAAATTAATTTAGTTATTATTATATCATGGCCGGTGCGATTTTTAAAGCCCTAGGGGACAAGCTGGGGTCTAAATCCAAGGGGACACGTTTGCCAGTGCGACTTCAATAAGTCTGGCTATACCACAACAAGGTCATCTGTACGGCTGGGTGGTGAATGGTGAGCGCGACCATTAACGGCGCGGGTGGTAAAACGAAGCTTCGGCTTGGTGCCACTGATTAGTTGGTGATCGAACAAAAATAAATACGTATCATCAACGCCTTCTAGGGCGTTTTTTAGTAGGCTAAACCGAAAACGTAGGTTTATAATGAGTGGTGGTAGCAATACCGCAATTGTACAGACAAGCGACGGGCGTTAACGACCGACGAACTAAGGGGAAACTTTTAGTAGTAGAATTGTACTCTGGTTCAGTTATTCCAAATAGCTGATTCCAGGGAACAATTCTGCGCTCAAAACGTCACTCCCTCTAAACTGAAGGGTAACCCATAACCCGTCAAGTCAAATTCAAAAGAAAGTTCAAAAATACGGAGAATATTGATGAATGGTACAGGCGTAATCCCAAGAAATTTCACAAAGTACAGTTCCCCAGTTAAAGCCAATCTAAGACCTATACCAATTGGTTATCAGAAATTTTCACAAACGAGAAATAACGGATCGTTGTTTTATCAGGGCGAATGGTGGCTACTTGGTATAATCGTGATTATGTAAAGTAGAAATTGGTATAGCTAATTGTATTATCAGCCATAGCATGTTAAGCAATGAGATGATGGTAAGTGTTATTAGGTTTGCTTGTTCTCTACTACTGTTAGTAACTTAATGGAAACGTTCTTCTTTCTATTCTTATTGACATTATATTAAATAGATGTTAGTCTACATTAAGAGATTTCTTTAAAGTTGGTTTTCTTCCTTCTTTGAAGATTGGACGCTCCTTCAAGCAGGGCGTCCTTTTTTGTTACAAATATTTCATCGTCATTGCTTTTTTGCTACATATAAGATATAATTATTCCTGCATAGATGAATCCATGATTTCTTCCCTTCCGCTGACCTGTTGAAGGGTTTTTTTATGCACTTTTTTTGGTAGTTGTGACTTTTTTGTGAATTTGTTAAAGTTTTCTTTTGGCATAGTTGGTAACGTATGCTATAATTGCCATTAGCAAGAATGATTGTGGACATTTACATAATGTTTTTGCTAAAAAGAAATTATTAGGAGGTTTTCATCTATGCGTTCATCATTCGCAAAATCTATTTATGTAGGCGCTGCAGTGTTAGGTTTAGCTGGTCTTTCAGCTGTTACTACCACTACTGCAAGTGCTAAGAGCTATGCAACTGCCGGTGCTTACAGCAAGCTGACTACTGACGCTACTAAGCGTAACGTAGAAGCTACTGGTACTAACGCACTTTACACTAAGCCTGGTACTGTTAAGGGTGCTAAGGTAGTTGCTTCTAAGGCAACGATGGCTAAGTTAGCTTCTTCTAAGAAGTCTGCTGACTACTTCCGTGCTTACGGTGTTAAGACCACTAACCGTGGTTCTGTCTACTACCGTGTTGTAACGATGGACCAAAAGTACCGTGGTTATGTTTACGGTGGTAAGGTTGCCGACACCTTTGGTGGTGGTATCAAGGCCGCTGAAACGACTACTGCTAACACGACTGACAGCATGATTGGTAAGACTGTTACTTTCACTAATCCTGGTACTAAGAATGTTACTTGGACTGCGCCTAAGTACACTCAATACAAGTCTGGTGCTTCTAAAGTTGTTAAGAACACCACTCCTTTCGCCGGTGACACTTTAAAGGTCACTAAGGCTGAAACTAAGACTCGTGAAGGCTCATTATACTACTACGTTGAAGACCAACAAAACCCTACGGTTAATGGTTGGATCTACAGTAAGGCCGTTACTACCGATACTAAGGTTGCCTTCAACCAAGCTACTGATGTTAAGGTTAACTTCACTAACGATGGTAAGACCGTTGCTTCTGGTGTTCTCCAAAACCTGTTAGCCGACTCCACTAAGAAGGCTGCTAATGCTGTTGGTACTGCTGTTGGTACTGATGCTACTGCCAAGGCTACTACTTGGGTTGATACTAAATTGCAAGGTACCGGTTACACTTACGATAAGACTTCAAACGCCAACGCTGCTGCTTTGTTAGCTGCTAAAACAGGTGACACGATCACCTTGAGTGTAAACAAAGGTACTACTGTAACTAGCACTATTTTTGCATACGGCAAAGAAAATGGTACTGATACCAAGTCTAACCCAACTGTAACTTTCACTAAGCTTTCTTCATTAAGTGCTACTCAAATTAAAAGTTACACTAACGCCGTAGCTGCCGCTGAAAAGGCTGCCGCTGAAAAGGCAGATTACTCATCTGTTAACTATAAAAATTATGGTTCAAAAGTTGTACTCCCTAGCTTGACTACTGGTTTCTCTGGTACTCAAGGTGCTGGCTTCACTTCAGCTGACTTAACTACTTTTGCTAACAACAACAAGTTGGGTACTTTGTACTCACCAACGTTCTATGTAGCTAAAAGTGGTGATAATGCTGAAGCTGTTAAGGGACAAACTCCTGTTAAGGCATACGTTAAGTACACTTTGACTAGTGCTAACAAGGGGACTTACGGTGACAAGGCTCAATTGTTCTACACCGCAGAAACTGTTTATGGTAGTGACTCACCTGTAAAGGTAACTGCTAATACCGGTAACGCAATCTTTGGTTAATCTTTAGATTAAATTCTAAATTAATTCTAGATAGAAAAGGGCTTAATTCGCAAAAACGAATTAAGCCCTTTTTGCATTATTTGAAGTTTGTCAAATGGTGTTGAAGGATAGTTTCTATCCTTTGGAGATCTCCTCGTGTGGGAGATCTTTTTTGTTGTTTTATTAGTTGCGGCGTTTAATCTGGTATGTTGTCTGAATATCGTACTTGAAGGCATAACAAATAAGCCTACCATCGTGACGTTATTGTGGTAGATAATCTAGGCAATCAGCTGGTAGACGCGTGTGAACATAGTAATTTAAGTGTATTATCTAGTTGAGACATCTATTCCTACCCCGCTTATCTTGAGTTTCGTCGCTTAAAGCATAGCACTAGGGAGGCTTAGATGCCTTTTTTTGTTATCAAAAAGGGCCTAGTACTTTTGGAATGTAAATACTTTCCAACACCAAAAATTCTAGACCCAGTATTCTTCTAATTCAAACGTTGTCATAATAGCAACCTCCATATTTAAGTCGTGAATCAACTGATTACATAGGACTCGGACCCATGACCAACCACCCGGCTAATCAAACGTATGTTCTTTTGAAGTGCTAAGAGAAGCCCCCATGTAGGGGACTCATGAGAATACAACGCCTAATACTTTGACGCCGGTTTCTTTATCAACTTTGATATTAGGATATTTTGGGTTGAGTGATACCAGCGTAGCCTCACCATCAATTACTGACAGCTTTTTCAGATACGCGCAACCGTCCATAACCGCGGCAATGATCTGACCATCACGGTAATCGTCTTCCTTCTTAACGAAGACAACTTGCTTATCCTGGTAGACAGGTTCCATTGAGTGGCCGTTGATCTGGAAGGCATAGTCGTAATCGCTAGGGACAGGCTTATGTACGGTTACAGTGAATGGCTTAGTAGAATCGTCAAGGAACTCACCCACACCAGCAGAGAGAACACCGCTGGCCGTAATTTCGAGGGTGTCATCGTCTTTGGGGAATTTGATGACGTTAGAGCTATTAGAAGATGCTAGCTTTTCCCTTGCAAATGAATAAACATCTTTTTGCTGGTCAACAGATAGTTTAGAAACGACTTTCAAAATCATATTGGCATAATCATCATCGGCACCGTACATTAATGTTTTTATATCAACATTAAATAAATTGGATAGTCGCTCCAAATCATCGACCATGGGGCTTCTACTACCTGATATCCAACGTGAAATGGCGGAAGTGGTTTTTCCGAGCTTGCTTCCTAATTCAGCCATGGTCATGTTGTTTTGCTTTCTATAGTAATCAATCATTTGAGGAAGAACTACTTTAGCCATGTTTACCATTCCTTTCAGAACTTTTTTATTACTACTTTAGTTTAACATTTTTCGACAAATAGGCAATATATTTTTTGACAAATCGGCAATTTTTTATTGACAAATTGGCAACAAGACATATACTAGATATTGTAATAAAGAAGGAGGCAAGGCGATGGGAAAGACATATAAGCCATTAGACGAAAAGCTTGTATCTACTGGTTTGAGAATGAATTATATTGCCGATAAAATGGGAATTGATATTTCTTATCTATATAAGCTGAGAGTTAATCCATCCAATATATCAGCAATACAGCTTGACAAAATGGCAAATGCTACGGGCATAGACTTTTTAGTCTTATTGTCTGTAGTAAAAAAATTTAATCGTGAAGTTGACAAATTGGCAAGCTGACTAGAAAGGAATGATCCACATGAAGGAAGTGACTTTACAAGCGTAGTTGGAACCACGGTTGTTTGGCTCCCCAAAATTGGGGGTCGAAAATTAGGCCACGAAAGCAACCTATCACGTCATCTTAACGGGTCAGCTAATGCACCAAGTTAGTACGTTGGCAGATCAAAATTGAGCCACGAAGGCGACTTACGACCGCAGATAGTACAGCGGAAAATTCCGCTCAATAACTCGGCTGAAAGATGTGTCCAATTTTGGACAGACATACTACCTAAGTACCGCTGAAAATTCAGCTCTATAGCTCGGTTGAAAGATGTCCCCAATTTTGGGGAGATGTTTATCGAAACCATTGATGAGCAGACAGTATAGAAAGGAATGATACAAATGAATGAATTAATTAAAACTTTTAAGCAAGATGATGGTTCCGTTGTCGTTGACGGTCGTGACTTACATGATTTTCTTGAAGTTAAAGAACGCTATAACGATTGGTTTAAAGATATGCAGAAGTATGGATTCACTGAAAACGTTGATTTCATTAGTTTTACTGGAAAAAGAGTAAAACCTAGTGGTGGTCGTCCACAGGTAAATCATGCTTTGACTTTGGATATGGCAAAAGAGCTATCCATGATTCAACGAACTAAGAAAGGTAAGCAAGCTCGTAAATATTTCATTTCCATGGAAAAGCAAGCTAAATCCAAACAGCAACTACCATTGCCGAAAGATTACCCAAGTGCATTACGAGCCTTGGCTGATTCGATGGAAGAGAATCAGAAGCTTAAGCCGGCTGCGGATTACACTCAAAAGATCCTTGCTAATCCAGGATTAGAAACAATCTCGGTAATTGCTAAGAACTTCGGCTACTCACCGTGTGAGTTTAACAAGCTGCTGCATGGATTAGGCATTCAATACAAGCAAGGCAAAACATGGCTACTGTATGCCAAGTATCAGGATAAAGGCTACACACACGTTGAGCCTTACGGATACACCAACAGTGATGGCATCGAAAAGGTTCGCAACACAATGAAGTGGACGCAAAAAGGGCAACGTTTCCTTTATGACTTTCTCGAATCAAAGGGAATTATGCCTAAAGTTGAGCAGACAGCATAGCTTTAGAATCTTGGTAAATCAATAGGGTTAAGAACGTATACACGGAAAGGAATGATCCACATGAATGAAGTTTATCTGTTAGTTGGCTTTATAGCCTTCTGGCTAACAGTAATTGTATTGATCGCCTCAGCTGGTTATCAACTACGTAAATCAGTGGTGCGTGCCGGCGGATGGGCACCATTTTGGAAGAACTTTTTTGGAATGGAGGATCAACATGAAAATTAATGTTGGTGACAAGGTCAGTTACGAAGATACGTATGCCACAGGTATCAAGATGGTGTCTGCTGGTGTTGGCAAAGTAGTAGAACTCAAGCCGGACGTTTGCGGAAAGTCGAATAAGCTAATTGCTGTCATTAAGCAGCGTGGCCATGAGCCATTTGAAATGTTCACTAACGGATTGGAGGTCGTCGACCGATGAAACTATGGCATAAAAAAAGAGTCCTGACCTGGCCGTCAGAACTCACCAAAAGATTACATGTATCAAGCATTTTCAATATGAATTCTACTCAGAAAGTGGGGCGTTGGCAATGGCTTTAGCACCAGACGCAGCAACGTTTGATTTTGTCCGGTACATGAATCGGCTGGAATCGCAGCCTAAGACGGGACTCA
Source organism: Levilactobacillus yonginensis (assembly GCF_964065165.1). Taxonomy (NCBI): domain Bacteria; kingdom Bacillati; phylum Bacillota; class Bacilli; order Lactobacillales; family Lactobacillaceae; genus Levilactobacillus; species Levilactobacillus yonginensis. The sequence goes on from NZ_OZ061552.1 coordinate 39,495, forward strand.
TGGTCAAAGATACCAATGGCGACCCCATGATTTCTGGTGAAACTTATTGGGAAGCAGAAGGCCAATATGTGCCAACCGATGAAGATTCAATGCACGACTTTTTAGATGCTGAGGGTGAGGATTATGGAACCCAGATTGATTGGGACTATGACCATCTGGCAACCCTCTTGAAAGATTTTAAAAGTGCGGAGGTGATCTCATGGACGTAGTCAAGGTACACACAAGCAGCCGTTTTCAGCCTAAAGCAGTGGTCGTTAGTAACTTAGCTGAATTAGATGACATTAAATCCGATCTATTCAAAGAAGTTCAACTGTTGGCCGAGAATGATCGACTTAGCAATGATGAGATTGATCGTCTATACAGTATCAGCGACGAGCTTGTTGCCTGGTCACCCAATTTGGAGGAGGAATAAGCATGAATCTATACGAACTTGATGGCAATTTATTGAATGTCGTTGAATTAGCCAGCAGTGCCAAACCAGAAGATCAGCAGCTGTTCGATGACACAATTGAGAGCTTGCAAGATAGCATCGCTGACAAAGCAATTGACTACGGCAAAGTTATTAAGCAGCTGGTAGCTGACAAAAAGCAACTGACAGACAAAATTAAACACGACCAAGAACGAAATCGTGCGCTGTCCAACAATATTAGTCGGTTGAAATTGGCACTACAGCACGCGATGGAAACAGCAGGCAAGGACAAAATCAAAGATATTGACTTGTCTATTTGGATTCAAAATAACCCCGTTAGTGTTGCTGTGACGGACGATAAACTTATTCCTGGTGAATTTACTGAGGTAGAAAAGAAACTGAATAAAGCGGCTATTAAACAGGCGCTCAATGATGGTGAAGAGGTTCCCGGCGCCAAGCTGGTACAGACACGGTCAATTCGAATTAAGTAGGAGGAAGTTATGGAAAAAAGTGAATCAATTAAAAACTTGGCCACCAGCATGGCTCAGTTCCGTAAGAATTTACTCAAAGCACAACCAAGTAAAGATGGAAAAAGCCATTATGGGAACTATGTAACTTTGGAAGACTTAAC
>NZ_OZ061553.1 GCF_964065165.1 Levilactobacillus yonginensis
ATGTACGATTTAAAGACGGTTCAGGCTGCACAAAGACTGGTATTACACGATTCACTACATACATATAAAGTTAAAAATAGTAGTTTTAATATTGCCGGACAAGTGATGGAAACCCCTACAAAGAAGGGGGCCATTGCGCTCTTCAGCAGTAAGGATTCCATGCAAAAAGCCCATGGTGTGGTTATCACCTCTTTTGAAGGCCTGGAGGCCATTGCTGATCGGATGACTCACTGGACACCTAACACCTTTAACTGGCTGGGCTACACGCAGAACAGGGGGAGCGTTCGTGGTCACCGAGAAGCTAACTTAGCTCAGATTAATACCTTGGTCGTTGATATTGATTTTGCTGACGCGCAAGAACGCGATGCTCGGGAGCGGGAAGTTTTGGGTGCGGTCACGGTTGCCGACTTATTCATTCCCACGATGATTTTGCGGACTGCGAAGGGGTTCCATATCTACTACGTTTTTGATCAGCCTATGTTTTTACGGAAGAAGCGCGGCCAGTTTCCAGTTTTGAAAGCGGCCCAGAAAATGTCTAGTTTTGTGCGGCAGTGGATTCAACAACGGGTTACTGGGGTCGATGTGGGCTGCAATAATTTTGGCATTTTCCGAATTCCGCGTCAGGATAATCTGATTTTTTTTGATGCTAATATGTTGATCCAGGTGAGCGCTCTGATGAAGTGGTCACAGTATTATGCTGCTCAAGTTCCCGTCACGGACCAAATGGGAGATCAGGTGATTTCATTGTCTTCTGATGAGGGCCGTCAGGTTGATCAAGCTTGGTTTAAAGCCTTATTGAAAGTGACAACAGTCAAATCAGGTCAAGGTTTAGCCCGTCACAACACGGTTTTGACGTTAGCTTTAGCGATGTATCAGTCTAAAATTTCTCAGCAGCGTGCGAGAGACGTGCTTGACGTCTTTAATTCAAATTTACATGACCCATTGGTCGATCGCGAAGTTGTACAGTGCGTCAGAGACGCTTATTCAGGTGACTATCGAGGGGCCGCACTGAGTTATGTTCAAGGACTATTGGATCAATGGGTGCCTAATTTTTCAGGTAAAGTCGTTGTGGGGATTGGCTGGCATAAATTTGCTAAGCCACGTGCCGAACGGCAATACAGCCATGCCCATGAATGGCGTAACGATGTGCTTGCGTTGATTAATCGAATGGGTGGTTCTGCTGCTTCGGTAGCCATGTCAACGCGTCAAATTCAAGCTGAGTTAGGGATTTCTCCGGCGAGTTTGAATCGGGTTATGAAGCAATTACAAGCAACTTCGCAATTGAAGCAGGTCCAGCGTGGTAACCAGCCGACTTTATTGACGACGGTGACCATGTTATTTAAGTCGGCTATGGTGAGCCGTCAGGCTCAAAGTCAAGCGTGGACTGGGTATTTAACCACCCTAGTTCCTACTGTAGGACCAAATGGGTATGAGCCAACAGTTGGCACTTTAACTGAGATGCAAGCGGTGAGTGGTGATTCAGAGCCACCGTGGGAAATGGAGGCGAGGCGAAGGACGGGGTGAAAAGTGCTGCTATCAATTGCCATAGGTATATATCTAATATAGGCTTGTTGCTGTGTGAGGGTATTGCTACTTAGGGGTCTTGTGTGGGGACTCACAAAAATAGCTTGGCAAATTTTAGGAAGTGCGGTAAACTATAGTCAGCCAAAAGGGAACGTATGTTCTTGATATGGCAAACTTAATAGTTTTATTATTTTTTGTGTCAGTATTGTCTGACTGTGCTATTTTAAAGTTGTATAGTAAATAGCACAGTGCCTGTTGATTTATTTATCAGGGCACAAAAAAGAGGGACCAGCTCCCAAAGTCTTGTCAAGAACGCCAATTCTTGACAAGATGGCGAAGTTGGTGCCGCATAACGTGATCAGACACGTTAGCGACCGTTGCCCTCCTGACACAGCCTGGCACGTCTTGGAAACGATAGGCCATGCCAAAACCATTATATCATTGCTAGGTCGTTCTTACGATACTCTTATTTACGAATTCGAGAGAATACTGGTTGATGGTTAGTTTTAACGCGTGATTAACGGGTTAAGTGGGTTTGGTGGGTTCAATCAAAACAAGACAATACTGACGCTGTACTTAAGTCGGGGGGTCTCACGCTAGCGCGTGGGGCCCCTCTTTTTGTGTCCTGACAAGTAAATCAACGGCGCTTAGATAAATGGTTGTGGTTGTTGACTAGTTCAAGGAGGTAAAGGACATGGAGAATGCGGGAAGGCGTGATATTACGTCACAAGCTGAGGAAACGAGTGCAGTTGAGTTGAGCCATAATTTGACCACTGTGACGACGGAGATTAAGGCGTATCAATCAATTGGGGGCCAGGCAATTTTTGAAATTGGTCGGCGTTTGAAGTGGGTGAAAGAGAATGATTTGGCACATGGAGAGTACATGAAATGGCTTAAAGAATCAGTCAATATGAATCCGACTACAGCACAACGATTTGTAAAGATAGCATCTGAGCTTCCAAATCGGTACTCGAGTACTGATTTGGGTTGGAAAGCTCTTTATGAGATTGCGACTATGCCGCCTGAAGAGCGCGACAACCCCCAACAACTTGATTCGGGTGAAACTAAGAAGCCTGATGAGATGACGGTTCGCGAGTTACGGGAAACGAAGCGTAAATTGGCCGCGGCTTACTCTGAGAATATGGCGAATCAGACGTTGCTAACGCAAGCGGATAAGAAAGCTCAAAAGCTGCAAGCTCAAGTGACGAAGTTACAACAGCGTGATCCAGATATTAAACAAGTTGAGGTTGAACCAGCTGATTATCGAGATACGAAGGCTGATTTGAAAGCCGCTAATGAGAAGATTGCGGATTTACAAAAGTTGGTTGATGACGCTGTGGATGATCACAATCAACGGTTGGCTTATGAATTGGAATTGGAAAAAGCTAAGGCTGATCAGGAAGAAATTAAGGCTGATCTGAACGATCTTGAGGTCAAACGGCAAAATATGTTGAAACAGAATGCGCAAATACGCGAAGTTCAGAAGATGGTCAAGTCGATTAATGAACTCCTAGATAATTTTGCGATGCTGCGGAACCGCCTTGATACGACAATGTTGCCCGATGAGAGTTCGTTGGTTCAAGGGCTGACAGAAATGGCCGATAAGTTGATTGAAAATGGGCAAGTTTTACATGACGATTTGGCTCATCCATACCGTGGTTAAGGGCTTAATTCAGAAATCAGTGGAGGAGGAAAAGAACATGACATACGGCTTAATTGATATTGATGCGGGGACTCTTGTTGGTCAATTATTTGTGACTGAGGGTTTGGCTTTTCAGTGGTTGCGTCAGCACAAACTGGAAACCGGAGATCAAGATACTTATCGCATCGTGAGTTTGAAAGGGCAAGTGACGAGTATTTCACCACAATTATTGGAGGCATTGGCATGAGTGATTTGGAAAATAAGCCGGCAACTTGGGTGGTTGTGCAGCTGTTTAGTTTAGATCAGGCGGACGATCCAATGGTTTGTCGCGTGGTGTTAGATCGATCAGATCATTTATTGTCACGTGATGGGGTGTTGGTAGCTGTTCCGGGTGTCCCCGTGCTCTTGGCAGGGGTGGTGATTGATAGTGCCTCTAATGACCAAATTAACAAGGTGAAAGGACAAATTAAGGCAACTGAGTTACCCATTATTGTGCAGCGAATTCCATTGGCTTTATCAAAAGTTCGGTTACGGGTAGCTGAAGGGTTACGGTATTTGATTCGAGACGTGGGAACAGTTCCCCACGTTGACCGTCGGGTCAATCGACTGGAATTAACCGGAACGGTGGTCACAAAACCAATTTTTGAACCTAAGAATAAAGCCCGATTTACGGCCAGATTTGACTTACAGATTGGGACTCAAAAACAGGTCGTTTGTTTGATTCACGGCCAATTAAATGAGCCGCTCTATCGGACAGTTAACGCCCTTGAATCTGGGCAGACGGTAGGCATAACGGGTCATCTTGGTAGTCATCAAGGCAGTCTGGTAGTGGTGATTTCGCAGTTGGATGTGTTAGCGACGGGGCTAACCTCGGAGGTGGACTAATGGCAGTTAATCAGTCAGGAGACAAGTTTGTTACTCTCGAAAAGCTACCAGATCGATCTCATTTTCAACGGCGACGGGGGGGACGAACAACGAGAAAATTACCCTCTACAACCACATTCGATCAAACCCGTAAGCACTTTGGTTGGTTTTGGGACGGAGTGGCTGATCAAATTTTGATTTTGATTATTCTAATGGTGTTGGTAGAAGTGGTCCATACAGTAATGGAGAAGTGAGCATGAAAAAAAGCAGATTAAAGCGCTGGCAAGTCGTGACGTTGATTGCAGGTAGTGTAATCGTGATGGGATTTTTGACGGGGATTTTGGTGAGAAATCGAGTGGAGAATAAAGAGTATGTTGAATCGTCACCCGTTACCATTCAACGCACGTTATCGCGTAAGACCAGTCGAAGAATTGTGTTGTTATTTTATCGGCCGGGTTGTCGTTATTGTCAGCAAATTAAGCGTCAGGTAAACCGCAATGAGGCCCAAGTGAAGTCAAGTAGGCAGAAAGAAACGGGTGTTTTTTTGAAAGTTCGAACGACTAATCCAGCCAAAATTGATCAATTGATGTTAAGAGGTGACGCTAAATGAGGCGACTAAAAGAGCTGTGGTTCTGGTGGCGTGAATCAGCACGTCGTCGCAGGATTATTGGTTTGGGCCTTTTTATATTGATCTGTGGGGGGTTACTCGGCAGTATCAAGTTTGCACCAACGTTTGCCAATGTTGATGAGACACCATTGAATTCCGCGGTTAGTTTTTCGACTTCAAATACTGGTGATAGTGATGATAGTAGTGGCCCTGGTGTTGCACTGACAGCGCGTCAATATAGTTCGAAAACGCAGCGCTTAGTGATGCAATTTCATATTACGGGGGACAATGACGATGCCACAGAGGCTTCAATATTACCTAGTGATTTAGATTGGTATATTAAAACGGTGGGACAAGAAAGTGCCAGTTATCAAGTGGTGCCAACGACCACGAATCATTATGTTTTGATTGTCGACCATCTGGATGATAACTTCGGTGCCATTCAAATTACGGTGGAGAATCGAGATAAAACGGTGGGCGCTAATGGTAAGATCACCAAGGGTGGATCAGCGCAGTTAGTGCTAAAAAATCATCCAAGTTTGGACAATCATAACTTAGAGAAGTTGAGCGCTAAGCAGTATGCGATAACGGCAATCAACAAAGAAATTGAAAAGCAACAACAAAAAATCAAGCAAAATAAACAAGTGATTCAAGTCGCTCAAGCCGCCATTAAAACCGATAATCAAAAGATCACCATGCGACAAAAGGACTTAAAATATGAAACAGATTCACAGCGGCAAGACACGTTGAGCGGCATTTCAGATATTCGTAGTGACCAGGATACGCAACGGACGAATATTAGTGAAGCCCAAAAAGATATTGAAAAACGGCAAACTGAAATTGCCTATATGCAGAAGAAACAAACGGCAATTAATGACGGTAGTTACCAGCTACCAAAACCCGGAAAGACTCAGATTTATCAGAAGTAAGTGCCTCTTTTTTTAATTTTGTCGGGTGATTTTTTGATTTGTCGGTGTTAGTCAGTTTCCAATTTAGGTTACTTTTTTGTTAGTCAGTTTCCAATTTAAGGACAAAAAGCATATTTAGTTTCCAATAATGAGCAATCGCAGCAAGCCCGCTGAGCGCCGACACTGTCGGCCTAGCACCGTAGGTGCTAGCAGCTCCCCTTATCCTGTTGTCTTTTTGAACCGGGGGTTGAGTGGGTTCTGACAGATGTAGAAAGTTGGATTAAAAATTGAGTCGTTTGCCAGCTTAAAATAGCGGCACATTTCATATCGAAAGGAGCGGGTTAAATGAGTCAGCAAACACCACTTTACATTCGCGGATTAACAGAAAAAGAGTTAGCGGATCTCCAAAGTTTTGCGAAGGAACGGGGGTATGCAGATCGGTCAGCGTATTGTCGACAGTTGTTGCGTGACGCGTTACAACAAGAATATGTTGAAAGCTATGCGGCACCGTTAGAAAAATCGATGCAGGATCAGCGAGAAGCGGAGTTAAAAATGTTAATGGCTTTTAGAACCTATGCCGAAACCAATAACGAAGCAGTGGCGAGCAATGGAAAACTAGCCGAAAAAGTTTCACGCTTATTGGTAGATTGTAAAATTAATCCGAACGCTGTTCGGACAAAAAAGATCAGCTTCCTATAAAATGATGTTTACCACAAACACATCTTTTAGGAGCTGATCTTTTGGGAAGTTTGTCAAATGGTGTTGAAGGATAGTTTCTATCCTTTGGAGATCTCCTCGTGTGGGAGATCTTTTTTGTTGTTTTATTAGGGACTGTCTGAAAACTTAAAATTCAGGTACAATCTGAGGAAAAACGAATCGAGGCATTCCGATGACAACACCTAAACGATACGAACTGGAAGATGCTCAGTGGGACCGAATCAAAGGATACTTCCCGCCATACCGGACTGGCCGTCCATCAAGCCTAGACAACCGTACCGCCCTCAACGCTATCCTCTGGCTCATGCGCAGCGGGGCTCCTTGGCGTGATCTACCTGAACGCTATGGCTCTTGGAAAACGGTGTATAGTCGCTTCCGAGCCTGGGTAAGTTCAGGCTTGTTCGAACAGGTTTTTCTCGAATTGATTGACGATCCCGACATGGAAAACTTGAGCTTAGATTCAACGATCGTTCGAGCGCATCAAAAGGCCACTGGGGCAAAAAAACGCCGAATGTATGGTCGAAAATCAAGCTATTGGACTAAGTCGAGGTGGCCGAACGACCAAGATTCACGCACTCGTTGACGGATTAGGGAATCCCTTGGGTTTTCGCCTAACAGGTGGTCAAGTACATGATAGCCAAGTTGCCAGTGAGTTGCTGGAAGGCTTCGATATTTCTCAATCAAATATTATCGCGGATAAAGCCTATAGCACCGCGAAACTTCGCCAGTATATTGAAGATAAAGCAGGCGTCTATACCATTCCGCCAAAGGAAAATACCAAAGACAAGTGGACCTGTGATTACCACGTTTATTGTGAGCGCCATTTGATTGAGAACTTCTTCAATCAGTTGAAGAACTTTCGTAGGATTGCAACGCGTTATGATAAGCTCGCTCATGTTTATCTGGCTACGGTCTACATTGCCTCAATTTGCATCTTACTTAAGTAGTTTTCAGACGGACCCTAGGCAATCAGCTGGTAGACGCGTGTGAACATATTGGCCTGATTGGAGAAGCCATAACAAGCACGTTTGAGCTCCTTGATCTTACGGTTGATGCCCTCTATCGGTCCGTTAGAGTAGGACGATTTGGCGGCGTTAATTACGCCATTAAGATTCTTTCGTAGGGTATGCATGGCCGTATCTAGGGGCGTGCCGTTAGGCTGATAGTTAGTGATGATATTCTTGAGTTCATCAGCGTGACGCCCCATCAAAGCATCGTGGAGATCGATGTAGGTTTCATAAGCTGTTTTGAAGGCCGGAAACGTATCGGTTCCAATATCAATAGCGTTCTGTTCGGTCGAGTACTCATTCAGGCCGAAGAGGTAGCGGCTCTTTTGTGCGTCAGGGTTGGCCTTGTGGAATAGGCGCCATAGTGATTTCAGTACTTTATATGGTTCTGTTGCAAAGTTTTCCAAAAAATCTATTTTAGTGTAAAATTGAGAAAAAAGACAGAGAGGACAGAGTAATGAATCATTTTAAAGGCAAACAATTCAAAAAAGACGTCATTATTGTCGCTGTTGGTTACTACCTGCGTTACAATCTAAGCTATCGTGAAGTTCAGGAATTGTTATATGATCGTGGAATAAATGTTTGTCATACTACGATTTATCGTTGGGTGCAAGAGTACAGCAAAGTCCTCTATTATCTTTGGAAGAAGAAAAATAGACAATCCTTCTATTCATGGAAAATGGACGAAACCTATATCAAAATTAAGGGACGTTGGCATTATCTTTATCGTGCAATTGATGCGGACGGCTTAACCTTAGATATCTGGTTACGAAAGAAACGGGATACGCAAGCAGCCTATGCTTTCTTAAAACGACTCCATAAACAGTTTGGTGAGCCGAAAGCAATTGTGACCGATAAAGCACCTTCTCTTGGCTCCGCCTTTAGAAAGTTACAGAGTGTGGGTTTATATACTAAGACAGAGCACCGAACTGTGAAGTATCTTAACAATTTAATAGAACAAGACCATCGACCTATTAAACGACGAAATAAATTTTATCAAAGTCTCCGTACAGCCTCTTCCACGATTAAGGGCATGGAGACCCTTCGAGGAATATATAAAAAGAACCGAAGAAATGGAACGCTCTTCGGCTTTTCGGTGTCTACTGAAATCAAGGTATTAATGGGAATAACAGCCTAAGATATTTGGAGTTCAGAGAGGGCGCGTTTGATTTTCAAACTTCGCATCAGAACCATTAAAACCCGTTTTTTACGGTTTCCTTCGGTGGCAAAAGTTGCACGGTGGATTATTTTATCATAAAATGAATGAACGTGAAAAAATCTGTATTTTTATGAAAATTATTATCAAATTGGATTAAAGGAAAGTTGAGGTCATATGGAAAATCAGCAACTTGCCCGTAAACTAAAACGCCGTCACGTGCAGATGATTGCGCTTGGTGGCGCGATTGGAACCGGGCTCTTTTTAGGATCCGGTTCAGCAATCAAACAGGCGGGGCCGTCGATCTTGTTGGCTTATGCCATTGGCGGTTTCTTCTGTTACTTGATGATGCGAGCACTGGGCGAGCTATTATTGTCGGATACGCGCTTACATTCGTTTCTAGAATTCATTAATCGATATTTAGGTAAACGTTTCGAGTTTGCCATTGGGTGGACCTATTGGCTCTGCTGGATCAGTTTAGCTATGGCTGACTTGACTGCGAGTGGTATCTACATTCGTTACTGGTTTCCGTGGATCCCGCAGTGGGTGACACCCTTAATAATTATTTTGATTTTATTAGTATTCAATATGCTCTCCGTCAGTGCGTTTGGCGAACTAGAATATTGGTTTTCGATGATTAAAGTGGTGGCTATCATTGCTTTGATCGTGACGGGGGCTATCTTGATTGGTTCATCGGCCCATGTCGGTGGGCAAACGGTCTCGGTGACAAATTTGGTCAGTCACGGAGGCTTCTTCCCAACAGGTGTCCAGGGCTTCTTGATGTCGTTTTCGCTCGTTATCTTTGCGTTTACGGGCATCGAAATGGTTGGAATTACAGCTGGGGAAGCCGAAAACCCAGAAAAAGAATTACCACGGGCCATCAATAGCTTACCTATTCGAATCTCATTCTTCTACGTGGGCGCTTTATTCGTGATCATGGCAATTTATCCTTGGGATCAGATCACGACCAGTCAGTCACCCTTTGTGCAAGTTTTCAGCGACGTTGGGATCAAAGCCGCGGCCAGCATTATCAACTTCGTGGTTCTGACCGCGGCGCTCTCGGCTTGTAATAGTGCCATCTTCAGTACGAGTCGAACACTATTTACACTTGCGCACGGTGACAACGCGCCGAAATGGATGGGAAAGGTCAATCGTTACAACGTTCCCGCCCGCTCATTGTTATTCTCATCATTGATCTTACTGGTGATCGTGGCGTTGAATTACGTGATTCCAAGTACCGTCTTCACGTTGATCTCTAACGTGGCAACGACCAACTTCATCATTGTTTGGTGTGCCTTGTTGGTGTGCCATTACGTTTACAAACGAACCACTGACAGTACGCATAATCCGTTTAAACTGCCACTGTTCCCTGTTTCCAACATCGCGACCTTGGCCTTCTTTATCGCGGTGACGGTCGTCTTGTGCTTTGATCAAGTCAACCGTTGGGCAGTCATCGGTTCAGTCGTTTGGTTCGTCATTTTATTAGTCATCGAACGAAGTATGCATCGCACCGTTTAAAAACGATAATTGTAATCACCGGTCATCAGTCTTGGTAAACCCAATTAGTTTACCAGCTAATGGCCGGCGATTTTTGTGGAAGTTTGTCAAATGGTGTTGAAGGATAGTTTCTATCCTTTGGAGATCTCCTCGTGTGGGAGATCTTTTTTGTTGTTTTATTAGTTGCGGCGTTTAATCTGGTGTGTTGTCTGAATATCGTACTTGAAGGCATAACAAATAAGCCTACCATCGTGACGTTATTGTGGTAGATAATCTAGGCAATCAGCTGGTAGACGCGTGTGAACATATTGGCCTGATTGGAGAAGCCATAACAAGCACGTTTGAGCTCCTTGATCTTACGGTTGATGCCCTCTATCGGTCCGTTAGAGTAGGACGATTTGGCGGCGTTAATTACTCCATTAAGATTCTTTCGTAGGGTATGCATGGGTATCTAGGGGCGTGCCGTTAGGCTGATAGTTAGTGATGATATTCTTGAGTTCATCAGCGTGACGCCCCATCAAAGCATCGTGGAGATCGATGTAGGTTTCATAAGCTGTTTTGAAGGCCGGAAACGTATCGGTTCCAATATCAATAGCGTTCTGTTCGGTCGAGCAGGCCGAAGAGGTAGCGGCTCTTTTGTGCGTCAGGGTTGGCCTTGTGGAATAGGCGCCATAGTGATTTCAGTACTTTATATTCCCGCGAATGCTTGTCGAGTTGCTTTAAACATTGAGTGCGAATGGTATCCATCGTCCGGCCCATTAATTGAATAATGTGGAACCGATCAATAATGAGTTCGGCGTTAGGGAATAGTTCGTGCACGAATGCCTGATAGGAGGCGTTCATGTCCATGATGACGCGTTGAACCGCGGCCCGTTCTGCGGTGCTGTACTGACTAAGAAAGAACTGTTTGATGGTTCTATTAAGGCGGTCGCTAAGTACTTTAACTGATTTGTGAGTGTCGGCGTCAATGCAAATAAACGACGTGGAGCCGTGCGTGGAACGGAATTCATCAAAGCATAGATTAATCGGTAACCGGCGGCTCGCGTGTGGATGAATATTAGCCGTCAAAATACGCTGAACTGAGTTTGTCGAAATACCGGTGAGACTGGCGATAGTCTTAGCCGGGAGTGATTTACTGGCTAGCTTCAGCACATGAGTCGCTAGTCCGTGACCGATGGCGTGGTTGGTTGATACCACTGGAGTGGTGGCCGTACAAGTGCTATGGCAGTTACTACAACGCCAGCGTTGCTTGTTTAGCTCTAGAATTACGGGCCGGTCCATGGGTCCTGCAATGTGGACATGAGTGAGCTTGTGTCCGTTAGGGTGCAACGTATTGTATCCACAGCTGGGACAGCGCCTGAGTGTGTAGGTAAGCTCTGCCTGGATGACCAAATACTTTTTGCGACCCGAGCCCCGACCATGAAATTCCTCACGAGTACCGAACACCTGAATGTTTGTGTCTGTAATTCCCAGTAATTTAAGTGTATTATCTAGTTGAGACATCTATTCCTACCCCGCTTATCTTGAGTTTCGTCGCTTAAAGCATAGCACTAGGGAGGCTTAGATGCCTTTTTTGTTATCAAAAAGGGCCTAGTACTTTTGGAATGGAAATACTTTCCAACACCAAAAATTCTAGACCCGTAATTCGGTTTGGGTGGCGTACTCACGGGAAAAGAGTGTATCGTCAATGATCAATGCTAACCGCCGCCGGCGGTCAATAAACGGTCGTAAATGCTTGATTAAATGACTCCCAACTTGACAAATCAAGCGTTGCCAATTGATCCGGCCATCGTTCAAATTATTTCTGACGGTGCGACTGGTAAAGTTAGGTGTTTCATGGGCTCGATAAAGCGAGCGTCCCAGGAACTTTGTCGTGAGCAGCCATTCAATGACCTTCATCAAGCTGATTTCTGAATTCCGGCGATAATTCACCAACTTGGTGAGTTTAGATAGACCAATGAGGGAAGTAAATTGATGAACAATATTGTGAAGCTCGTTTTCTGTATTTTTTTGTCTTATAATATTCATGACGTAAGTCTTCTTTGTATCTTGGTTTTGGTCGACTAAAGTATACAACGCAGGAGAGCTTGCGTTTATTTTTTTGCCAAAAAAGCCAATAACCACACGCCTTTGGCGTGATTATTAGCTTTCAAGTTTCAGTAACTATGTAAAAGGTCATTGGCAATTTGGTTGTCAATGACCTTTTATCGTCCTTATTTTGATCTTGTTACCTGATGATTAAAGGAAACGGAAACGACTTTTGAAATCGGATGTGGGGCAATCGTAGCCGGATTGCCAACGACGGTCAAATGGCTAGGAACATTTACCAGCACAACGGCACCGGCGCCAACCTTGCTGTATGGCCCAATCTCGATTGGCCCCAGTATCTGGGCATTGGCGCCAATGAAAGCACCCTTTCTGACGTGAGGGTGGCGCCGGCCCTTATCCGTCATACGCCGCGTGCCAAATGTCACACCATGAAGAATGGTGACGTCGTCTTCGATGATGGCGGTTGCGCCAATAACAGTTCCCACCCCGTGATCGATGAAAACGCGTTTGCCGATGGTTGCTTCGGGGGCAATTGTAATTCCAGTAACTTTAGCGGCGTGTTGGCTAATTAAGCCAGCTATGACGAATCGTTGATGACTGGCAAAGAAGTGAGCAATCCGATACCAGAACAGTGCCCGAACCCCGGGATACGTTAGAATCACCTGAAGCAGACTATGAGCGGCCGGATCACGCTTGAGAATGGACCTTGCTGTTTGAAACATCTTGATGGCTCCCCTTTAGTTGATCGAATCCACGTTCCAGGTCGGCTAATAGGTCTTTTTGATCCTCAACGCCGACTGACAGGCGGATTAGTTCGTCCTTGATGCCGTTTTTAAGCCGGATGTCACGGGGGATTGAACCGTGAGTCATCAAGGCTGGAATTTCGATGAGACTTTCAAGAGCGCCCAGACTTTCGGCCAGGGTGATAACTTGAAGTTGTTCGACAAATTGTTTGGGATCCAGACCGGCTTGTAATTCGAACGAGATCATTGCGCCAAATCCGTGCATCTGTTTCTGAGAAACTTCGTAATCCGGATTGTTAGGATCGCCAGGATAGTAAATTTTGCTGACCAGCGGCTGATTTTTCAAATAATTGAAGATTGCTTCCGCATTGGCCAAATGAGCCCGCATTCTAAGTGAGAGGGTCTTCATTCCCCGTTGCAATAACCAGCTCTCCTGGGGTGCCAAGATGCCGCCGATGGCATTTTGCAGGTACCCAATTTTTTCGCCAAGGGCTTGATCCTTAGTGACTACCAGGCCGGCAACCAGATCACTATGGCCACCAAGGTACTTAGAAGCACTGTGCAAAACGATATCCACGCCAAGGTCTAAGGGCCGTTGAACGTATGGCGATGAGAAAGTGTTGTCGATAATGCTTAAAATACCACGGTCCTTAGCAATTTTAGCGACGGCAGCGATATCGGTTACCCGCAGCAGTGGATTGGTCGGGGTTTCCAAATAAATGGCCTTTGTGGCGGGGGTGATGGCGGCTTTAACGGCTTGCAGGTCGCGGGTATCAACGACGGTAAACGTCATGCCGAATCGTTTTAAAACCGCGTCAATCAAGCGGAAAGTCCCACCGTAGACGTCATTGCCAATGACGAAATGATCGCCGGCAGAAAATAGTGAGAACACCGTATCGATGGCCGCCGAACCGGAAGCAAACGCAAAGCCAGCGGTGCCGTCTTCCAAATCGGCAATTAATTTTTCAACCGCTTCCCGGGTGGGGTTACCCGAACGGGAATATTCGTATTCGTTTTCACCAATCTTCTGTTGATGAAAGGTGGATGCCATATAGATTGGGACTGATGTTGCGCCTGTGTATTTGTCTTCGCTGATGCCACCGTGAATTAATTTTGTATCAAATTCCATAATCATTGACCTCACTTTTTTAGTTGTTAGATTTAAGTTGATTAGTTGTAAATGTTTTCACTCATGTAACGCTCGCTGCTGTCTGGAAAAACCGTGACGATTGAACTGTTTTCTGGCAATTCATTGGCTACTTTAAGACTAGCTGCTAACGCGGCCCCGCTGGAACTGCCAATGAAGAGCCCTTGTGTTTTGGCCATTTGTTTAACCTGATCAAACGCGTCGTTGTCAGAAATGGTGAGGGTTTCATCAATTTGGACGTCTTTGAAGAAGGGCGGAATAAATTCGACACCAATCCCTTCCGTTTTGTGGGGATGAGCCGGGCCACCATTTAGAATGGAGCCTTCGGGTTCAACGACGACGGTCCGGGTTGCTGAATTCTGTTCTTTCAGATATCGGGCGATGCCGGCAAATGTCCCGCCACTGCCCGCGCCAGCAACGAACGCGTTAATTTGAGCAGGGACGTCTGCTACTAACTCCGGCGCCAAGGTGTGGTAATAAGTCGCCGGATTAGCCGGATTTTCAAACTGCATCGGCACAAAACTGTTTGGGGTCTTCGCTGCCAACTCGCGCGCTTTTTGGATGGCGCCTTTGATTCCTTGGTCGCTCGGCGTGTTGATGAGAGTCGCCCCGAGAGCCTTCATCAGCTGTTGTTTTTCAAAACTAAACTTTTCAGGGACGACGAGGATAGTTGGCAAGCGGTGCTGTTGGGCGGCCAGGGCCACCCCAATGCCGGTATTGCCGGCGGTGGGTTCAATAATGGTGGTTTTTCCTTCAGTCACTTTACCGTGGTCGATGGCGTCTTGAATCATGTACTGACCCAAGCGGTCCTTGATGCTGCCGCCGGGATTAAACATTTCAAGTTTGGCGTAAATATGACTGTGGTGAGGAACGTTAATTTGTAGGTCGATCATCGGGGTATGGCCGATGAGTTGGGAAACGGATTGAATAAGCATGGTAAGATCCTTTCTGAATAGTTGTTTTAACTGTTAGACTGCGATTCAGGAAAGATGATCTTTGGCGATGTTAAATGGCCGGTTGGCTGCAGTGAATAGAAAAAGGGCGCGAAACTCTGAAAAATCAGAATTCTCGCGCCCTTAGTTCAATTCCAGCCAAGTGGACATTGAACTTCTTTAAGGTCATTATTCCTCAAAAAATGTCAATGCTAACAGGCCGAACATCGCCAAAAACGCGTTGTTCGACAGCAACAATTAATCGCACTAAACATTGATTGAGTCATAGTGACACCTCCGAAATTTTTTGTTGCCATAAATATACATAATCCCAGTGGAAGTGTCAAGGATTTTTAAGAAATAAAATTATAAATTGCTGGGAAATTTTATTAGGGTCCGTCTGAAAACTACTTAAGTAAGATGCAAATTGAGGCAATGTAGACCGTAGCCAGATAAACATGAGCGAGCTTATCATAACGCGTTGCAATCCTACGAAAGTTCTTCAACTGATTGAAGAAGTTCTCAATCAAATGGCGCTCACAATAAACGTGGTAATCACAGGTCCACTTGTCTTTGGTATTTTCCTTTGGCGGAATGGTATAGACGCCTGCTTTATCTTCAATATACTGGCGAAGTTTCGCGGTGCTATAGGCTTTATCCGCGATAATATTTGATTGAGAAATATCGAAGCCTTCCAGCAACTCACTGGCAACTTGGCTATCATGTACTTGACCACCTGTTAGGCGAAAACCCAAGGGATTCCCTAATCCGTCAACGAGTGCGTGAATCTTGGTCGTTCGGCCACCTCGACTTAGTCCAATAGCTTGATTTTCGACCATACATTCGGCGTTTTTTTGCCCCAGTGGCCTTTTGATGCGCTCGAACGATCGTTGAATCTAAGCTCAAGTTTTCCATGTCGGGATCGTCAATCAATTCGAGAAAAACCTGTTCGAACAAGCCTGAACTTACCCAGGCTCGGAAGCGACTATACACCGTTTTCCAAGAGCCATAGCGTTCAGGTAGATCACGCCAAGGAGCCCCGCTGCGCATGAGCCAGAGGATAGCGTTGAGGGCGGTACGGTTGTCTAGGCTTGATGGACGGCCAGTCCGGTATGGCGGGAAGTATCCTTTGATTCGGTCCCACTGAGCATCTTCCAGTTCGTATCGTTTAGGTGTTGTCATCGGAATGCCTCGATTCGTTTTTCCTCAGATTGTACCTGAATTTTAAGTTTTCAGACAGTCCCTAGGTTGATCGTTTTTTAATTTATCCGGTTTATGGGCGTTAACATAGTCAGCAAATATGTTTAAAAGCTCTTCGGTTTGTTCGACCGAGAGGTTATCAGCTTGAAAGTATTTTTCTAGCAAAGCCCCTTTTTGAATTAATCGGCGAGAACGGGCTTTGCGGGCTTGCCGATTTTCATAGTATTTAGATTGCCGTAATTTAAAATCTTCCCGCTCAATTTTTTGTTTTAAACGCGCTTGTTGCTCAACTAGTTTTTCATATTGATTAGGCATAGTCATTACCACCTAACTATTATCGGTTATTTTGAGCTTGATTTAAAAAGGCGGCAACTTTTTTAGCAATCATTTTAATCTGTGGAGTAGTAAGTGTCCCATAATCCAAATTGGCTGATCTAATGATTTGCTTACCGAGATTTTGTTCAATTTTATTTTTTTCAGCTTTAATCTTTTGATTAAGCTGTTTTAATTTGGCTTCTTGTTTTTCTAAGTTACTTTGAGACATAATGATCCCTCCAATCGTATTAAAAATAATCACCGACACTATATCATACAGAGAACGTTAAATCAAAGGATAGAAGTTGAAATAGCGAAGCGGAAGGCATACACTATAAGTAAATTTAGGGGAATCAGCAGGACGAGTGAAACGAGGTCAATGCGCACTTATACATAGAATGAATTCTATGTTGTGCTAACCCCAAAATCCTGTATTAGAAGTCGCCGATGGCGACAACAAAGTCAAGCCCATAGAATCAAAGTAAAGAGGTGACTAACATGGCAATATTTATATCAGGTTTAACCCCTATAATCGCCGCTATCCATAAAATTAAAGATAATAAAGCTAATATAGTTGATATTTTAACTATCTTTACCCAAAATCCATCTATCTCATTATTAGTTACTCTATCAAATAATACAAATAGTAGTAATAAAAAAACACTAAAAATTTTATAATTTCAATTTTTCCAATCATTTCTCTACGCAAATTGCAAGAACAAGTTAGTCACTAGGACCAAATACTAATACCAAGGGATTCTCAGGGCTTGGAATTGGGTGTGATCATTGGGCTGAGCTTAGCCGCAGGCAGCAGCGAAGCACTCGGCAGGTGACCGGTAGCCGAGTTGGCGACGAGGCATGTTGTTCAGCTTGTCAGCGGTCTTAGCGACATCAGCTGGACTAACAGCATCGAGCGACTCGCCCTTAGGGAAGTCGCGGCGAACCATGCGGTTGTGGACTTCATTAGTACCACGTTCACTGGAAGTATACGGATGCGTAAAGTAGACCGGTGCGACTGACGCCATCACTTGAGAAAGGGTCGCAAACTCTGGGCCGTTGTCCGCAGTCACTGACTGGATAATGTCTCCGTATTCAGCGATGATTGCTTTCATGATGTAGGCTACGGAATCGGCGTCACGGCCGTCAATCAGTCGGATAATCTGGAAGCGGGTTTGACGCTCAATCAGGGTCATAATGACGCTCTCTTGGCCATCGCGCTTACCGACAATAGTATCAATCTCAAAGTGGCCAAATTCTTCACGTGTCGCCACTTCAGCGGGCCGTTTTTCAATGCTTAACCCCAGCTGACGGCTGTTTTTATGAGGAGCGCGCTTGGGTAGTCGGCGACTCATCTTCTCAGCGAGATCCAAGTTACAGACCTCTAAGAGTTGTTCGTCGATGTACTTATACAACGTCTTGGTGCAGACCATCTCGTCAGGACGAAAGAGTCCCAGCGCTTTGGCTCGCCCCACAGCAACATCTGGTGCCCAGCTATCAGTCTTAAAGTGCTCAACAAAGAACGCTAAGAAGGCTAGAACCTGGTAGAACTTACAAGGACGATGACAGGCCTTACGCTTCTCGTGATACCGCCGTTCAGCGAGCTCTGCCACATAGATTTCATAGAACTTCTCCTTACCATTAACCAGCTGTTTATTGGTCACTAAGCCCCGCTTGATCTCGTTGTTTATGGTCTGCGCACTAACTCCAATCAGCTCAGCAATCTTACGACGAGAGTACCTGTCGTGATTGAAGAGGACCTCAATGTTTCCCCGCTCCTTCAAAGTTAGGTGGTGACCCTTGGGACGATTCATGGTAAGCTGTTCTTGCATCAAGACGAAGACCTCTTTCATTGTTTGTGTAGGAACTCCAATGATACTTGAAATCTACGTCTTGGTGTATTTATTTTGTCCTAAATTCTAAGTGGCTAACTTGATTATAAAATTCGCCACACAGAATTAAGCGAGAATACCAGAGATAAGGTAAATAAGTATTCAATTAATTGAACTTGCCACCCCCGTATATTAGTTGTCTTTTTAGCTCGGTTATGTATCCAGCATGATTTATAGCTGGAGAAAACGATCCAGATATTTAAAATAGATAAAGAAAATTCAGAAATCACTTTTAAAGTTGGCGGTGTCTGTGTTTCGAATAAGTAACTAAATGTGACAACTTATCGTTACTTGAATATTTTTGATTAGTTTGCTAGCATATAAGAAGTATTATTAAAACATGAATAAATAAATCAGTTGACGTAAGCTCAAGGTGTTCTCTTTCAGGGGTGTGTAAGAGGTATCTGGGTTTACGTTTTTTGTATGAGGAGGTTTTTGTTTGGAATTTTTAGGTACCTTGGTGATCATCTTGATTACAACTAGTCTATTTGGCCATCTAGCCTCTAGGGTTGGTATCCCAGCAGTGATCGGTCAATTATTTGTTGGAATTATTCTTGGCCCTGTGTTGTTGAATTGGGTTCACGCCAATGATTTCATCCATATTTTTTCAGAGATTGGGGTTATCATCTTAATGTTTATCGCCGGACTTGAGAGTGATCTTACATTGCTTAAAAAATATTTGCGTCCTAGCATAATTGTCGCGTTGTTAGGAGTTTTGATTCCGATGGTACTGATCTATCCAGTTGGTATTGTTTTTGGCTTGACACAATTTGAAAGCTTGTTTTTGAGCGTTATTTTTGCCGCAACGTCGGTTTCAATTTCAGTTGCTGTCATGAAAGAACTAAATTTACTTGATAGTAAGAGCGGTTCAACAGTCCTCGGTGCCGCGGTGGTTGACGATGTGCTAGCTGTCGTTTTACTTAGCATTATGGTCAGTTTAATAGGTACAAAGGCTGGTACGGATACCCAGATACCGCTAGCTCTGACTTTTTTAGAGCAGCTAATTTACTTTGCCGCAATTTATTTCGTGATGCGTTTTATCGCCCCTCTCCTCGCTAGACTAGGCACCAAATTATTGAATCCAGTGGGACCTACTATAATGGCGATGATTTTGTGTTTTGGTATGGCATATATTGCAGATCTGATTGGACTGAGTGCAGTGATTGGGGCCTTTTTTGCAGGAATTGCGATTGCACAAACTCATGTAGCTCATGAAGTTGATCAAAGTATCGAACCAATCGGTTATGCGATTTTCATTCCTGTATTCTTCGTTTCAATTGGTTTAAATATGTCACTAGCTGGCATAGAACACGATTTGTTATTAATTATCGTATTGACGATTGTGGCAACACTGACAAAACTATTAGGAGCGGGAAGTGGGGCTAAATGGGCCGGATTCAGTTCGAATGAAGCTTACCTCGTTGGTGCGGGGATGGTCTCGCGTGGGGAAATGGCCTTGATTATCGCTCAAATAGGCTACCAATCCAAACTAATCAGTGATGATTACTATTCGGCAATTATCACTGCCATTATCCTAACAACGTTATTAGCACCATTACTACTCAAACATGCGGCTCGTCATATAAACTACTAAAACATCTTAGCGGTATGACACCCCTTCTCTGTGAAAAGTAACTACTAGATTTCATCGAGATATTGCCTAGTTTAATTAAGCACTAAATTATATAATATTGGTTATAATGGAGGATTAGTTATTTGATACAGCTTGTAAAAGAAAAATTTGACGTTACTCGTTTGCGATTTGTTTTACTCGGCCTGCTTGTGGGTTTAATGAGTGGCACCGTTGTTAGCTTATTTCGCTATTGTATTGAGATAGGGCTGCACTATAGTCGATTGGTATATAGATACTTACGAATCGCGCCATTTGTTTGGTGGGAATGGGCATTGTTGATTGGCATCAACCTTGGTTTAGCTTTAATTGTGGCTCGACTTCTCAAGAGAGAACCTTATATCTCTGGTTCCGGAATTCCGCAAGTTGAAGGTCAATTGGCTGGCGAATTGGAAATGCACTGGTGGTCAATTCTTTGGCGAAAATTTATCGGTGGTATTCTGGCATTGGGACCTGGATTATTTCTCGGACGAGAAGGACCGTCGATTCAATTAGGTGCGTCAGTTGGTCAAGGTTTCGCTGCTGGGTTTAAGTTATCAGGAACTGATCGCCGACTGCTAATTGCATCAGGCGCCGCTGCTGGATTAGCAGCGGCGTTTAATGCTCCCATTGCTGGAACTCTATTTGTCTTAGAAGAGATTTACCATAATTTTTCACCGCTGGTTTGGTTAACAGCATTAGCCGGAGCAATTGGTTCAAATTTTATCTCGCTGAATGTTTTCGGACTTGTTCCCGTGTTACATTTAAATTATTCACGTAGTTTACCAGTATCAAATTATTGGCACTTAATTTTACTCGGCATTGTTTTGGGATTGTTTGGTTACTTATATCAACGGGTCTTGTTAGTTATGCCTCGGTGGTATCATCAACTGACACATTTGCCACGCCCAATACAAGGTATCGTACCATTTCTGCTGGTAATCTTAGTTGGTTACTTTTCGCCAAATTTACTCGGTGGTGGTAATGGATTAATTGTTGGATTTGGCCAGTATGTTCCACCTTTGTTTGTACTAATTGCAATTTTTATTATACGATTCGTCTTTTCAATGATTTCATATGGTTCCGGATTACCTGGCGGTATTTTTTTGCCGATTCTTTCTTTAGGTGCTGTGATTGGTGCGGTTTATGGCGTCTTAATGAATCAATTAGGATTATTATCGCATGTCTATATCATGAACCTAATCATTTTTTCCATGGCCGGTTACTTTGCTGGAATTGGAAAAGCTCCCTTCACAGCTATCTTGCTGGTAACAGAAATGGTTGGCAATTTAACACATTTAATGCCATTAGCAGTCATATCGCTAACTGCTTACCTTGTTGTTGATTTATTAGGCGGTGCACCAATCTATGAAGCATTGCTTAAGCAGATGACAATGCCTAAAACTGTTCAGCAACTTCATCGACCTGATCATTTGGAAATACCGGTTTTCTTTGGCAGTCCCTTAAACGGCAAAATGGTCCAAGACATGCCATGGCCTAAAGAAGCACTGCTCATTGGAATCCGGCGTGGTGAACAAGAAGTGATTCCACATGGTGACACCTTGATTCATGAAGGTGATACGTTAGTACTGTTAACTGATACAACCCAACGAACCCGAGTTAAACAACGGATTGATGCATTATTAGCAACTTTAGAAAAAAACACCGAGACTAAGTTAATAGGCAAATTGGTCTATCATAATAATAAATATTAGATTAAGTGGGTCCGTTGCCAGACATAAACATATTGGGAAACTATATACAAATACGGCGAAGTACGAAAAACGCTGAAAAAGAATTAGTTGAACCTATTTTTGAAAAATACAAAGATAAATAATAAGCTGAAAATGCCTTGCTACCCAATTTTTCATAGTCATGCTATAATGAAAAAGAAAAAGGAAGTCCCACGTGAACAGGACTTCCCGTGTAGAGCCGTTAAAGACGGTGGCAGATATTAAAACAACACTAGTTCGCCCCATAACCGGTCAAAGTTATGTGGGGCGGCTTTTTCATTTGTGGTGTTTGTCGATATAGCTGAGTAGCGCGATTAAAAACGTGCCAAACAGCAACATCAACGAGAGTGTCTGAAAGACGCTCATTGACTGTGAAGCCTTCCTGAAGATTATTCCATGTTCCCATGAGCCTCACCTCGCAAGGGAAAAGACAATCATTGCCATTAAAGCTTCTTGCTTAATCTATTATACAGAAACTTTGACGAGGAAACCAAATTTCATCTTAATATTGTTATCAACTGTTTCAGTGAAAGTTGCGCTTAATAAGGTATTTTTGTTTAATACTACGATCAAAGTTTAGCAGCAACTAAAAACAGCTTAAAATCTCTTTGTCGGTAGCAACCAGAGCTTATTTGTATAATTCTTTAAGCTTTTTTATTTAATTCAACTTTTAACAACTTCAAATATCTCTGCCAACCATTCTTTAGCAATTTTTTCTCTGTCGTTTTCATTTAATTCAACAATTCCCTGATTTTCTTCACCTGAAATGTCTTTTTGTAGTATAACTGCCATTTCAGCCTGTGTTAATTGGACGTAGGAAGCTAATGTTGATATAGAGTATGTGAAATTAATTGCGTTCCCTGAATTTGCTAGAATAACAGTCCTATTGCTTTTAGTTTTTAAAATTTTATACCCACCATTGTGTCCATAGTGGGGTAATTTGTTGATCATTTGACTATTTTTAAAAGTATCGTCCGCTGAAGTTACAGAAAAGCTATATAAAGTATGTTTCAAATCCAATTTTTTTAGTTGAAGAGTATCAATAGACTTCTCTCCATTAGCTATATACACAATATCAACGTCAATTAGCTCAGTATATATATCATTAGTTATTTGGTACCCATGGGCTAATGCGTTAGCTAATCGTATTGCCCTTTTATCAGCAACTATGACTATTGCACCACGTTTTCTTAAATTACCCGCTATACTGGAGCCAACTTTACCATAGCCAATAACTAGTACTTTCTTGCCTAAAAGCGTCGTTCCATAATCTGCTAAAAAGATTTCGGATTTGACTACAATCTCATGTCCAACCAAAAAATCTTCCTCAATTTTTAAAGAACTTCTTGCCACTGATAGTATTGGGACTGATATTGAATTATTGGACAGCTTATCTTCATACTTTTGGTAGCCATTTTCCGTATCCTCGATTATTTTAACCAATTGACCTTTAAACTGTTTCTGAATGTCACTTAATCTTGGTACAAAATACCCACCAATATCAATAATTGCAAACGTGTCCTGTCCGACAATTTCCTTTATCAAGTTAGGTGTATCAACGCCTGCTAATTCTTTACTAGAAACATCTAATATTGTACAAGTCTTTGATAAATGTTTAAGGACTTTACGATCAATACTTTTGGGCTTGGGTATAAAGTACACTTCGTAGTGTTCACATAAATAGTCTATAAAATCCAAACTGTTAATCACGGCGTGCTCTACGACAAGGATTTTTTGGGGATCAGACTGCCCTTTATTAAAAAGCGCAGCGACTTTTTCGAAATACGATTTATCTAATAGATACTCATTATGTCTCATCTTTTACACCTGTTTCCATTTGGAATTCAGATAAGAAATCACGCATATACTTTGTTCGACGACTGGCTTCTTGCTTTCCCGTTCTGGTATTCATTGAACTTGCTAATTTCAGTAGCTTTTCATAAAAGTGATTGATGGTTGTACTTTTGTGATGGCGATAATCATCGTGTGTTTTGATTTCCTTCACTGATATTTTGGGATCGTATATTTCCTGTCCAGCGTGCCCGCCGTAAGCAAATGCACGTGCTATGCCGATTGCACCTAGTGCATCAAGTCTATCAGCGTCCTGAACACATTTACCTTCGTTAGAAAGCTGGTAATGGTGTTCAATGTTGTCAGAATATGACATATGTTGGATAATATCTAAAATGTCTTCTCTAGCCGGAGTTGCAATATTCTCATGGCTAAGTATAATTCGTACTTCTCTCAGTCTATTCTTTTTATCTGCAGTGACTTTTTCGTCTATGGTGTCATGCAAATAGCTAGCTGCTTTCACAACATACAGACCAATATCAGTTTCATCTTTTTTAAAATCTTCTGTATATATTTTCTGAGCTAACTTAGCCACTCTTTGGGCATGAAGAAAATCATGCCCAGTTGGATCAAAGGCCATATTTTCTTTAGAAAATGATTTTATATCATCTAAACTCATTACTCTTTATCTCCTTTAATTACTTTATTTCGTAAAGCTATCAAGCATAGAGAAATTGTGAATACGGCAACAAAAAACAAAATCAAGAAATTGATTGCTAACCCCCATTTTGTCCCTGAAATTACACTCCCTTGTTGTTTCTGCAATAAAGAAACAATAGAGGACGATATTGCAATTCCAACTGCTCCTGAATAAGCTTGAACCGTCATATAAATCGAATTACCATCATTTACTAACCCAGCAGGTAATTGAGACAAACTATAGGTCATGATGTTACTGTAGCTAAAGCTCAATCCCACCATAAAAAGCATATATATTAAAACCAGCCCGCCAATACTTGGTGTAAATAGGTTGGCGCCCAAAAAGGTCAGTCCAATGATTATACAGCCACTTATAATGGGTAAGCGGGGTGCAGTTTTATCGTAAATAATACCAGCAACCACCGATAGCACTGCATCAATCACAGCGGCAGGAGCAATTAGAAAACCTACCAAACCAGGTGACTGGGCAAAAAGTATTTGTAGCACATTAGGGATTAAGTATGACATACTCAAAGAACTGAATTGCAATAGAAAAAAAGCACTTAACAACTGCAAAAAGCGTTTGTTTTTAAAGAGACTTAATTCCAACAATTTATGGCTCTTATGCTTCTCATTAAGAAGGAAAAGTAAGCCACTAAAAAAAGCTGTTCCTAGTAAAAATAAATACAATTTAAAAGAGCTACTGTTAGCAGTCAAGTTAACAATAAACATCAACGTCGTTGTCAAAAAAATGGCCAAGAAAATGCCCCCACGGACATCAAAGGGAACGTAATGAACCGGTGAACTTTGTTCAATGCTAAGCTCACCAAGCAGCCAGGTAACCATAATAATTGGTATTAAAATTATAAATAGAAAATGCCAATTGAATGTGTCCTGAATTATGCCACCATATATGGGACCCACTGCTGGTGCAAAGGCAATAACTAAGCTACCTAGCCCCATAAAAGTGCCAACTTTTTTCTTTGGCACTTGATCTAGTATGACAGCAAACATCAACGGTAACGCGATTCCATCAGCAATGCCTTGACATAAGCGGCCTAGCAAAACTAAATTAAAGCTGTTGGAAAAGCTTGCAATCAACGTACCGACTAAAAAGCTTAAGCACGAAACTCTAAATAAAGTTACCACACGAAACCGTCTTAAAAAGAATGAACCCAATGGAATCAAACTAGTTGAGACTAGCATATATCCAGTAGTCAACCATTGAACTTGACTGATAGGTATAGAAAAATACGTTGTTAATTGTGGGAAGGTTATGTTTAACGCTGTTTCAACCACTATTCCTAAAAAGCTTAAAAGACCAATCGAAATTATTGCGCTCAATAGTTTGTTGTGTTTCTCTTGAACCAAGAATTGCACCTTCCAAACACTACATATATTTTTTATTACATATTATACCACTATATATGGTTCTTAGGCCGTTGCTCCTACATATTTTCAAGAACGAACAATAGTTTCTCTAGCCTTTGAGAAACTACACTTAAAATAGTCGCAAGTCCGTTATAGCCATGCTATAATGTAAACAGAAAAAGGAAGCCCCGCTAGAACAGGGCTTCCCATGTAGAGCCGTTTAAGACGGTGGCAAAGTTTAATAATAGATTAAATAATCCGTTAGCCCTGCCAAAAGCTAAGACGGATTATTTTTTTTGCTGACTTTTGATCAGCTCAACAATTAATGCAATCAAGGCCACGATAAATGTACCGAAAGCTAGCATTAATTGTAAAGCGTCCGAAACGGACACTTAGGCTACTCCTTTCGTTAGGATTTATGGGCTTTAAAGGTTTAACACCATAAGCACCGCCTCCGATCGGAAATAGCCACCGCCTTAACTTCTCTACTTGATTCATTATACAGAGATATAATTCTTTTAGAAACATATTTTTAAATCAGTAGTGTACTTCATTCTAACCTGGATTAGTGTATTAACGTAAGTCATCTTAGTAAGAACATTGAGCATAAAAATACGGTAATTGATTCATTTTATCAGAGTGCTTGCTTATATCTATAGGAGGTTCTATTTTGAATATTCAATCTGTAAATAGTTTTTTAAGCAAAAAAGCAGAATCCCTAAAGTCTATAAAAGCTAATGTAACAGTTGATGGAAGAGGTTTGCTACCACGATTTTTCTATAGAGGACAGTCAAATGACTTCAAAAGTAGTAATAACGTTGCTAGCATCTTTAGACAAAAAGAGCTCTCCGGATATACCCATGAATATTCATTTACTAATGAGTACATGCGTAGGTACGCAAACGATTTTAACAATTTAGAAAACAATTTTTCTCGCCTGTCTTATATGCAACATTTTGGCTTGCCAACTAGGTTATTAGATGTAACGACCAATGCTCTTGTCGCTCTTTATTTTGCCTGTCAATCTCATCTTGATTCTGAAGGACATGAAACAGACGGGATAGTTACCATGTTTTTTTCTAACAAGACACAAAATATTGATGATTTCACATACTATAGTAGTCGCAGTGACACCGTGGAAGTCTTATCAACATTAGCATTGATGGACGAAGAAAAAAAGAAAAGTATTTATAGAAAAATATCTTCTTTCAACAAAAATATTGATGATTTGTTGAAAGAAGATGAAAATCATTTATACCAAAGTTGGTACATGGATCTGGTCAAGCAGTTCCCAGAGGGCTATTATGAACAACTTTCTGAGGAAAACCAAAAAGTATATGACTCACTAAATGATTTCTATAAAGAAATAAATCAGTCTTATGAAATGCAATGCCTGTATCATGATATTAAAAGAGATACTGGTTATTTTGCTGATCTAATCAACTTTAGAACTTTACTTCACCCATTTTTCGTCGAACCTTCAATTAATAATGAACGCTTACGAGCTCAAAGTGGTTTTTTCCTTTTTGAACCTTATGATGGTACATCATGTAGCTTGGAAAATATTCATGATGATATTGATAACAAAGTATCTCTGTACAATGGACACAATGAGCCAATTAGATTAGTAATTCCTGGTGAAAAAAAGCAACAAATTTTAAACGAATTAAATCAATCATTGGAAATAAACCAGGCTACTTTATTTCCAGACAAAGAAAATGTGGCTAGTTATATAAAAAATAATTTTTAATAGGCAAATTCTATAATTAATCCGAACAGAAATTAAAAAGCCCAAAGCAATCACTTACAATGGTAGTAGCTAATTCCAACCAATATAGGGAGTGATTACTTTGGGTACATCTACTTTATCACGTTTTCAACGTGGCGCACTAGCACAACTGGTCAATGAGGGGAATAAATCTTACCAAGTAATGGCTGACGCCTTAGGCGTCGCCAAAGCTACGATTAGCTATGAGTTGGACCGGGTTAAACCTTATGATCCAGAATTAGCTCAGCAAGATGCAGATCGCAAAAGGCGGAATTGCGGCCGTCGTTCGATGCTGACGGCAGCATTAGCGACTTTAATTACCAATCACTTACGATTAACCTGGTCACCAGAAACCATTGCGGCCGCTTATAACTTGAGCACTGCGTCAATTTATAATTGGCTTAATCGTGGCTGGCTCCCCTTCAAATTGACTGATCTACCCAATCGGAATGTCCGCCAGCACCGAGTGAGCGAAAATCGTGGGAAATTTACAAGTGGGACTTCCATCGAACAACGGCCAACAACTGTTAATCA
Source organism: Levilactobacillus yonginensis (assembly GCF_964065165.1). Lineage (NCBI taxonomy): Bacteria > Bacillati > Bacillota > Bacilli > Lactobacillales > Lactobacillaceae > Levilactobacillus > Levilactobacillus yonginensis. The sequence continues at coordinate 27,703 of NZ_OZ061553.1, forward strand.
ACGGTTAGCTTTTGGTCATTGGGAAGTAGATACGGTGCTTTCTAGTCGAAGTGAGTCACGATCATGTCTGGTTACATTCGTAGAACGTAAGACCCGACTTCTATGGGCCATCAAAGCCCCTAATAGAACGGCTAAGGCTCTAAACACCGCCTTTGGCAAGTTTATGGGGGCCTTCGGTCCCCAAGTAAAATCCATTACTGTTGATCATGGTAAAGAGTTTGCCAATTATCAGGCCTTAGAACAGGATTATCAGATCAAAGTTTATTTTTGCCATCCATATTCACCATGGGAGCGAGGTTCCAATGAATATTTTAATAGACGGTTACGCTGGTTCTTCCCGAAAAAGACCAATTTTAGCCAAGTAACGACTGATGAGATCCTAGCAGCACTTGAACTAATTAATCAACGACCATTAAAAATACATCATCAACAGACTGCCATTGAAAGATTCCGGGCTTGTTCGGATTAAACTTGTAATTTGCCATTTAGAAAAAAGACGTACAACAAATAACTCATCTGAGTTACTTGATATTATGGACGTCCTCTTACAAGTAATCAAAAATATCTCTTCAACTAAAAATCCTGCTGCATTGGTAAATCGCTTAGTTAACTATATTCGGAGCGTCGCTTTAGCTGGCAGGCTACACTTTTCAAAACCAGAAGAAGATCTGATCATTAAACTAGAAATTTTTGGTCAAAAAGCTGGTTTAAATGGTGCTTACATGGCAGATTTTTCTGACAAATCTTATTTCTATAAGTGGTCAGAAGAAGTTCCTAATCGTCATTAATTAGAAACAGGGGCTATTTGTTATATCACCCCTAGAAAAACCTATTAAAACAGCTCCTATTATCTAGTGATTAGATAATAGGGGCTGTTTTTTTGTTTGGTGGTATAATAGTGCTTAAAAAACGAGGTCGATGATCACATGCCCAATCACATATTTATCAATCGAGAGTCAGGTAATGATAATATTTCAATATTCTATGACGAACCATCATTTTTGGTCATTGCGAATAAAGATGATCTAACTAGCATTCAGTTGATTGATGAGTCTAAAAAACCTGGTATCTATATATTGTTAGGTGATGATAAACGATATATAGGTCAAGCATCAAATGCTATTTTTAATCGGTTGCAGCAACATTATATTAATAAGCCGTGGTGGAACAAGTTAATATTTTTTGGACGTGAAGATGGACATTTATCAAAAGCACAATTAGATCTGCTAGAACGAAAGATAATTGAAAAAATGAAACGAGAAGAAATCGAACTAGATAATAATACCCAAGGTAATCAGAGCTATATTGATAAATTAAGCCAATTTTCTGCCTTATCATTGTTATCGAAAGTTGAAAGGGTATTGATAGATATCGCAAATATTGACTTATTTGCTAGTGAGGATACCGAATTTGATAGGCCGGACCCTATTCCAAACAACGATACTATATCGATTTTATTTGGCGAACAGCATTATAAAGGAAGCTCTTACCGAGACGTCTTTACTAAATTAGTATCTACACTTATTCTTTCGTCAGATATAGCTAACTTAACGGATTTAATAAATTCGACTGAACCCAATACTGTACAAATAATAGGGACCCTAGAGCGCGTATCAGGAAAAGGAACAAAATTAACTAAAGCTATAGACTCAAGTAAATATCATGTCTACGTTAATTTTTCTAAAGATGCATTGTATAAAAAGATACAAATATTAGCTAATTTAACTAAAAATAAAGTGATCTTTGAAAGGTGGTAAATTAACTATGGTGCAACAAATCGTCCTACCAATCAAAGACTCTAACGTCTTAAAAATGGTGCAAGATACCTTACTAGATAGTTTTCGGGCGGGTCGGCGTAACTACACCATCTTTCAAGTTGGAAAAGCTACCCTACTACGGGTGAGTGATGTCATGACGTTAAAGAAATCAGACGTCTACAATCCTGATGGTTCGGTCAAAAATACCGCCTTTATTCATGATAAAAAGACCGGTAAAGCAAATACATTATATTTAAAGCCCGTGCAACAAGACTTGCTGCAATATCATGATTGGCTAGTCCAACAGAATATCAATTCGGATTGGTTATTTCCCTCAACGTCCCATCCAGATCGACATATAACAGAGAAGCAGTTTTACAAGATCATGGCACGCGTGGGTGATCTCTTAGGTATCAACTATCTAGGAACACATACGATGCGTAAAACAGGCGCTTACCGCGTCTATACACAGTCAAACTACAATATTGGTTTAGTCATGCACTTACTGAATCATTCGAGTGAGGCTATGACCCTTACTTATCTCGGCTTAGATCAAGCAAGTCGCGAAACAATGTTAGATCAAATTGATTTTGGATAAATACGCCAATTAATCTCCTAAAATTATCAGCTGTTTATTCATTTTTGCGCCATTATGTCAGTAGTCGTTACTGTTTTGAAAATGCAATTTTTAACAGGGGCTGTGGTAATTATGAATTACCCGAATTGTCAAATCAAGTGCAACACTTTCGACCTATTCTTAGTTATTGGTCTAGTTAATCGAAGTCTGGCAGAACTGCCATTGCCGATTGATAGTTGAGAACCTTTCGTGGTCTTTGGTTCAGAGCGTTTTGGATTGCTTGAATCCCTGTTAAGGTCAAGGCTCTCATTGAATGTCCCTTAGGAATGAACTCGCGGATCAGTTGGTTCTGGTTCTCATTAGTACCACGTTCCCATGGTGAATATGGATGGGCAAAGTAGACTGTCGTGCCGGCTACCTTTGATAAATCCGCAAACTCTGAACCGTTGTCAAAAGTAACTGTCTTAAAGTATTCTGGACCATAGTCATCGATAACATCTTGCAGGGCTTGTCGACAAGTGTCGGCGTGATAGTCCGTAATCTTAACGATGATTTCATAACGACTAACACGTTCAGTCAAGGTCATAATAGCGGGTTCACTGGCAACTCGTTTGCCTTTAACTAGATCACCTTCCCAATGGCCGATTTCAGTTCGGTTATTGGCTCCAAATGGTCGTTCTTCAATAGACTTGCCTAAGGTACGTTTATTCATACGCTGATGAGCTTTACGAACAGATCTCACCCGTCGACGTAGCTTCATGGGTAGTTCACTATTAGTTAGTTCTAAAAGGCCATTATCAATGTATCTGTAGACAGTTGGTGTTGACGGACAAGCTAGTTCTTGATGGTTCAGTTTGAACCAATGCACAAAGCTATCAATACTGTGGACTCTAGGTTTGCGACGAAGTTCAATGACCAGTTGTTGGAAGAACACAGGTGCCGGTGCCTTGACCAGCCAGCTAACGGCATGAGAATTAGCTTGATGATTTGCATGAATAGTTTGAGCAGTCTCTGCAAAGTAAGCTTCAAAGGGCTTGTGATTAGGGCCAATTTGACGAATTGTACCGTGCTTTAATTCCCGACTGATGGTACTTGGACTCCGATGAAGTTCACGCGCAATCTGACGGCAAGACCAACCGTCAGATTTACGAGCCATGATCAAGCCACGTTCATAAGGTTGAAGTTGTTGGTAATGACTAATCATGGTATTCTGGTTAAGGGTCATGAAGACATCTCTTTTCTTATTTGTTGTGGTAACTATAAGAATAGGTCTTCATGGCCTTTTTGGTCTAGTCATTTAGGTGTTGCACTTCAATTTTAAATCCGGCTAATTATGAATTATTAAAATTACTGTTAAAATGATCTTTGAAACATTTAGACGTTTTTTCCAACCTATTGCATTGTTTAGATTGTCGTATCATCAATTTGAAGCTTTTCTAATCTTTTTGTACCCCATGAGAACATCATTTCAATGATAGGCATTAAGGTCTCACCAGTCGTTGTTAATGAATAAAAAACTGCTTTTCGATTGTTAACTAACCCTTCTTGACGATCAATCAAACCGTCTTCATCTAACTCCTTTAGTTGTTGTGATAGGACTTTATGCGTTGCATTGCTCAATGACTTTTGAATTTCTCCAAAACGCATTTTACCGTCATAGTGTAGCTGATAAAGTATGACGATTTTATATTTACCCGAAAACATCGACAGCGTATATTCTTTAGCGCAATTAAAATCTTTTTGTTGTATTTTATCAAGGGCATACTTTCGTACAGTGTCTGTCATTATTATTACCTATTTTCTGAAGATTATGATAGGCACAAAAAAGTGCCTTATTGTGGTCTATTATTTATAGGTATATATTATATACTATAAATAAAGGAGGAATTTTATTATGGCAAAATCAGTTGCAGTTTTGGTGACTAATCTAGTCGAAGACGTTGAATATACTGAACCTGTAGAGGCTCTTAAGTCTGCAGGACACGAAGTGACAACGATCAGTTTTGAAAAAGGTACTGTTGAAGGTAAGCATGGTACTCAGATTAACGTTGATAAGTCCATTGATGAAGTTCGTCCTCAAGACTTTGATGCCTTGTTCATTCCAGGAGGATTTTCACCAGATCAATTACGTGCGGACCAACGGTTTGTCGAATTTACAAAGTTCTTTTTGGCAACTAACAAGTTAACGACATCTATTTGCCACGGTCCACAATTAATGATTCAAACCGGGCTAGTGCAAGGTCGTACAATGACAGCATATTTAACTGTACAACCTGATTTGTATTATGCCGGTGCACGCATTGAAGACAAAGCTGTTGTGATCGATGGTAATCTAATTACTAGTCGCGAACCAAAAGATATCCCAGCATTTAATGAGGCCTTCCTAGCAGCTTTATAATGTTGATGGTTGATAAGCATATAAACATGTACCAATTATAGCTTGACGAGTTTGGCTGTTTTAAAATAAATTTTTTAAACAGTTACCGTTAAAGTAACTTAGTCCTCGTGTTAGTAGCACGGGGACTTTTTATATAGCAGTTTTTAAACAACCGTTGCGCAATTCAACTGTACTTATTAATTAATAAAAGGCTAGTCACTGACCAACTTTTGGTTAGTAACTAGCCTTTTATTTTATTCATAAGCGTTGTTGTAACTGATAAGTAATATCCTCGTATCCTGGCTTTCCCAACTTGAAAAACGGTATAGTTACGCCGACCAGCTCTGAAATTATGGAGTAACGTATCTTGCACTTCTTTAAGTACATTTGAATCTTTGATGGGTAGGACGATTTGTTGCATAATGAGCGCTCCTTCGGACAATATTTATGGTCTATAATAGCTAATTAAAACAAAATAGCCCCCAATATCTACATTATAGATATTGGGGGCTATTATTTCAACGTTTCCGAGGGGTGATTGGATAGAAATAGACCCTATTTTTTTCCTGTATTTATATGTTGAGCAGTTGAATTAGGCTCCCAAGGTGACTTATGGTAAACTACTGTCTGTATAATGTTAATAAAGTGGTTGGAGTTACGGCTTTCAAGAATTATCTTTGGTCTGGGTTGCCAAGGGATTCTTCAAGCCGCTTTTTTATTGAGAAAGGATTTTTGTTCATGGAATTTATCGGTTCATTGTGTTTAATTTTAGTTGCTACCGCTCTTGGTGGTCATATAAGCGCTCGCCTTAATCTCCCAGCCGTTGTAGGTGAATTATTAATGGGAATCTTATTGGGACCTGCTTTACTTAATTGGGTTCAACCTAATAATTTTATCCATTTCTTTTCCGAGATCGGCGTAATAATTTTAATGTTCATTGCAGGTTTGGAAAGTGATCTCTCCTTGCTTAAACGTTACATTCGTCCTAGTATTGTTGTTGCGGTTCTTGGCATGATCTTCCCAATTATTATTGCTTACTTAACTGGTCTATATTTCCATTTCTCTAACATAGAAAGCCTGTTTTTAGGAGTGACATTTGCTGCTACCTCTGTTTCGATATCAGTCGTTGTTTTACAAGAAATGAAACACCTTAATAGCCAAGAAGGAACAACTATCTTAGGTGCAGCAGTCGTAGATGATATTTTAGCTGTGCTTGCTTTAAGTGTCTTGGTTAGCCTTTCTGGTAATCAAGTTTCCGAACAGGGTGGACCCCAAAATATAGGCCTTTCCCTGCTACTCCAACTCGGATACTTGGTTCTTCTTTTTATCTTGGGACGGTGGGTTATTCCACAGCTCATGAAGCTTAGTGAAAAGCTTTTAGTTCCTTCTTCAGAGATTTTAATTTCGCTGGTTTTGTGCTTGGGATTAGCTTATTCAGCAGATTTAACCGGCTTGAGCACGGTAATTGGCGCTTTCTTTGCTGGTCTTGCTATTGGTCAAACTGATTATAAAGCTCTGATTGACCGTAACGTTGAACCAATCGGCTATGCTGTTTTCATCCCTGTTTTCTTTATTAGCATTGGATTAAAGATGACTTTTACCGGCATTATCAATGATTTCTGGTTATTTTTAATTTTATCTATTGGTGGCATAGTATCGAAACTGCTGGGTGCAGGCATAGGTGCTAAGGTAGCTTCTTTTTCTTGGAATAGCTCCTGGATGATCGGTGCAGGGATGGTCTCACGTGGTGAAATGGCGCTGATTATTGCACAATTAGGCCTCCAAAGCCACTTATTATCCACAGATCGATATTCTTCTGTTATTGGGGCAATTATCATAACCACTTTAGCAGCCCCATTTCTTTTACGCAGTACCATTTCCAAGCTCAGAAAAAGCCAAGACAAGTTAATGGATTAATTTTTACAAAATAACTCTCGATAAGTCGTGGTTATGTAAATAAGACCTCCAACACCTGCAAATTGCTCTAACCTTACTAGCATGTTATAATAATAGTGCGGAATGAGAGTATATCGTGCATAGACAGCAAAAGAGCCACTACCCGGGCATGGGTAGTGGCTCTTTTTTTCGCTGCGCGGAATTCAGCGTGTGAGTTAGAATGACAACTTGCTAGTGATTGTTGTCTTTGTCGCTCTTATCTAACCAGTAAGAGAATAGTTTATTAACTATACCGACTAGAATCGGTGCAACAATCAATGAGAGTATATCATGTAACATAGACAACGCCCCCTTTCGGGGCAAGTTGCCATTCATGATTATAGCATTTCCTCTTTAGTTCGGTCTAAGTAATTTTGAACAGTGTTTTTTTCTTGTCCTCGCCATTCTCTTTGCTAAAATAAAACTAAAAATAACTTTATTTGCGGAGGTTTTAGCTATGGCTAGTGAACTAGAGAAATTAGATGAACTACAGCGGAAATTAAACGAGCGGAAACGCAAAGCACGCACCAAAGAATATCAGAAATTAGGCCGTGAGTTTTATCAGAAATCACAGGCCAAAACTTTTGCAGGTGCGCACCAGATGTTAGACCATATTCCCATGTTTCAACAATCTGCAAAAAAAGCCAATTTAACGGACGCTTTACAATTAATATCCGGTTTTTAGAACGTGTTTAGAATCTTTTCAAGAGTATTCGCAGGAAGGCTAAGCTAATCATCATCTTACTGGTGTTCAGCTTTCGCTCACAATTGCGCCAGAGGCGCCGATATTTTCCTAGCCAGCTAAAACTGCGTTCGATAACCCAGCGTTGCGGGGTCACTTGACCGTGCCTAAGGTCACTCTGTTTAGCAATAATGACTTCAGCGTTAATCATTGCCTGAACTGATTGAGCAAAGTTGTTACCAGTATAACCACCATCGGCCATTACTCGTTGAACCAGGTCAAACTGTGATTTGTTTAACGCCAGTAGCGCATTGGCGCCATCACGCTCAGAAACATTGGCGGTTGTCACATGGACTGCCATCGGCAGCCCATTGATATCTACAGCAAGATGGCGCTTAATCCCACTCACCTTTTTACCACCATCGTAGCCACTACTTTCAGCAGGATCGGTATTCTTGACACTTTGAGCATCTAGAATGATGAACGATGTATAAACTGAACGCTTCTGAGCCAACCGATGTTGGCTGACAATTTTTTTAAAACCTTATCCAGAGGAGTGATACCAGCAGGAGATGGCGTTTTAGTCCAAAGTAACCAGTAATAATAGACGGTTTCCCATTTAGGAAAATCACTGGGTAAATCGCGCCAAACGCACCCATTTTTCAAGGTATAAAGCAGGGCACAAAAGATATCATATAAATCAACCTTTCTTGGCTTAGTCCGCTTACGTATGCCTTCTAGATCTGTCCGGATTAGTTCAAATTGTTCACGAGAGATGTCGCTACTATAATGGTGTGCAAAGCTTTTCATGGATTAAAAACTCCTGTTTTTGATCTAATTTAACTAAAATCAAATCGAATGTCAAAGTATCCAAACACGTTCTTAAGATAGGTAGTGACCAGACATATAATTTGGACTTGTTATGAATATGTGTTAAGGTAATCTTAATGATTCGGCTGTAACATTTTTGTAATGTGTGGACCACAAGTTCGTTTTATAGTTATTTTACAGCGTGGCCGATCAAAGCTAGTAAAGCATCGATCGGTCTCTTTTTGTATCATGTTTTTCATTTTATTCAGTAAGGTATACGCTAGGCAATACACTATAATAACGAAGGTTCAAGCTGTAGACAGTTCAAGTCTTTTTTATTCGAGCAGAAAGGCCAGTTATCAGGCTGGCCTGACGAATTTCAACTGCTAGGGCAGTGTAGGGTGTACTAAACATTTTTCAGCCGATGGTTCTTAATTGTTTATCAGTTACACCAAGCACTTCGCAGCATAAGAAAGCACGGATTTATTGGAGGCATGTAATGACAGAAAAAGTTAAAGTCAAACATTTAACTAAAATATTTGGCAAACAGATCTCTCAGGCTAAGGAACTCCTTAAACAAGGTAAGAACAAAGAGGAGATCCTTGCTCAAACTGGTTGTACAGTTGGTGTCAGTGACGCTAATTTTTCAATTAATGAAGGAGAGATCTTTGTTGTCATGGGTCTATCCGGTAGTGGTAAATCAACCCTGATCCGGATGATTAATCGTTTGATCAACTCGACTGATGGAGATGTCGAAGTTGATGGCCAAAGTGTGATGGATCTAGACAAAGAAGGTTTGCGTAAACTACGCCAGGATAAGTTCGGAATGGTTTTCCAGAATTTTGCTTTGTTCCCACACTTGACAGTTCTGCAGAATGCGGAATATGGATTAGCACTAAAAAAAGTTGATCAGGAAACGCAAGAAAAAAAGGCCAAGGATGCTTTGAACCTAGTTGGTTTGAATGGTTACGATCAACAATATCCCGACCAGTTATCTGGTGGGATGCAGCAACGGGTCGGTTTAGCACGGGCAATTGCCAATGATGCCGAGATCTTACTGATGGACGAAGCCTTTTCTGCCTTGGATCCACTGTATCGTAAAGAAATGCAGGATCTCTTGTTACAGATCCAAGAAAAAATGCATAAGACAGTTATTTTCATTGGTCATGATTTAAACGAAGCCTTGAAATTGGGTGATCGAATCATGATCATGCGTGATGGTGTAGTTCAACAGATCGGGGATCCTGAAGATATCTTGACGCATCCGGCTAATGATTATGTCGAACGCTTTATTGAAGGCGTTGACCGGACTCAAGTCTTGACAGCCAGCAGCGTCATGGCTAAAGCACAGGTGGTCAACATTGCTAAAGCTGGTCCGCGAGTGGCTTTACGCCGCATGCGTGAAAATGATATTTCTTCGATCTATGTGGTTGATAACGAAAACAGGTTCGTCGGCTTTGCTGACGCGCATGATGTTTCAGACCTGATCAAGAAAAACAGTAAAGATTTACGGTCCGTTTTGAAGACCGATGTGCCCAAGACTCATGCTGATACACCGATCAATGATCTGATCAATGATATTTCGAAGACCCCGATCCCGTATATCGTGGTCGATGATGATGATCATTTGCTGGGTATTATCTTGCGTGGGACAGTCTTGGCTGCTATTTCCGGGGAAGAGGTGAGCGCTTAATGAAAGGTATCGGAGCATTACCATTAGCCGATTGGATCAACGCTGGTGTTGATTGGCTAAGTAAATTTACAGGATTTTTCAACAGTATCACGGCTTTTTTCCAGGCTATCATTGACGCGATCCAATGGGTCTTTGATTTATTGCCGGAATGGCTATTTATCATTGTTATTTTGGCTTTAACGTATTGGGTCAAGAAAGACCAGAAGAAATTGGGCTTCATGATTTTTGAAGTTTTGGGTCTTTTATTGATCTGGAACTTAGGATATTGGCGTGATATGACACAGACCCTGACTTTGGTCTTGTCGTCAAGTTTGATCGCGATCATCATTGGGATCCCGCTGGGGATCTGGATGGCTAAGAGTAATAAAGCTGAAGTTGTGATCAAACCGATCCTGGACTTCATGCAGACTCTGCCGGCCTTTGTTTACCTGATCCCAGCTGTGTCCTTCTTTGGTATCGGGATGGTCCCTGGTGTCTTGGCATCTGTGATCTTCGCAATGCCGCCGACAGTACGGATGACCAGCTTGGGTATCCGTCAGGTCCCAGAAGGCTTGATCGAAGCTGCCGATTCATTCGGTTCGACTAGCTGGCAAAAACTGATCGGACTGCAATTGCCGATGGCTAAGACAACGATCATGTCCGGTGTCAACCAGACAATGATGCTCGGACTTTCCATGGTCGTTATTGCATCGATGATCGGTGCGCTTGGTTTGGGTACGCAGGTTTACTTCGCTGTTGGACGTAACGATGCTGGTGCAGGTTTCGCTGCAGGTATCGCGGTGGTTATCGTCGCTATTATTTTGGATCGGATCACACAATCGTTCAACCAGACATCCAGATAAGGGGTGATCATAGTGAAGAAGAAAATCCTCCGTTATCTAAAATTAGCAGCCGCGACGTTAGGCTTGGCAGTAGTTGTTAGTGCCTGTGCCAAGCCGCCCGAATATAATTCGCATAAAAAATTAGGGTCTCAGATCAACTATACGATCACAGGGATCGAAGCTGGTGCGGGTATTACTGATAGTACTGAAACGGCTTTGAGTAAGTACCATCTGAAAAGCGCAAATTGGCAAATTATGCCAAGTTCTACTGCTGCCATGGTAAGTACCTTGGATAAGGCTATTAAAAATAAAGAGCCGATCGTAGTGACAGGGTGGCAGCCGCACTGGATGTTCGCCAAATATCCGCTGAAATTCCTAGATGATCCTAAACATGCTTATGGCAAGGGTGAATCAATGCGGACTATTACTCGAAAGGGATTTAAACAAGATAATCCAGGTGCCAATAAATTCTTAGAGAATTTCCATTGGTCGATCAAAATTTCTAATCCATTAATGATGAAAATCAACAACGGTATGAATAAACAAAAGGCCGTTGATGAGTTTATTAAGGACCATCCTAAGCAAGTCAAAGAGTGGCTAAAGGGTGTGCCTGATGGAAAAGGCAAGAAAATCAAGATCGGGTATACTCCATATGACTATGAAATAGCTACTACTACCCTAGTCACAACTCTTTTGAAACAAAAGGGGTATGACGCAACGATGCAGCAGCTTGATGTTGGTATTATGTGGAGTGCGATCTCTAGTGGTAAATTGGATGCGACAGTTACAGTCGAACTTCCTGTGACACATAAGTTATATGCTAAGAAATATAAGGGTAAATATGTTGAAGTCAGGAAAAATCTGGAGCATGCTAAAACTGGATTGGCTGTGCCGAAGTATATGAAGAATATTAATACCATCGATGATTTAAAAAACAAATAAAAATAAGGTTGATGCAAAAAGTATTAGTGGATCATCCTGAAACGTAACCTGGCTGTTAACGATCCATTACCTCCTTACTATTCTGAAGTTGAGGATATTATCAATGGTATTTTATTCTTGGCGAGTGACAAAGCTAAGACAATTACCGGAACAGAATTAGTAATTGATAATGGTAGCCTAGCTATTTAAAAATATGAGTCTTGAAAAGATACCCTGCAAATGTAAAGGGGTATCTTTTCGGGACTTTGTCAAATAGTGTTGATGGTCCATAGAACTCTATCTTATGGTAGGGTTCTTTTTTTACCGCCATAGCTAGATTAAAGTGTTTGGGTTGGGAGGCAGGTGCGGGTCCGAAGCGTAGCGAAACGGGCCCGCACCTGCCTCCCACAGTGTTGACCTAAATTTTTTATTTTAGGCATGGATCAATTTGATGCGGATAAAGAAATGCCTTAAGTTACTGAAACCGTAACAGCTACGTTTAAGTTCTTTGATCTTGCGATTGATCCCCTCTAACGGCCCATTAGAGTAGTCATAGAGACAAGCGTTCCTGATCCCTAAGTAGTTCTTTTGAATGGTCCTTATGACGGTATCCATTTCAGTACCATTGGGACGGTAGTTCATAACTAATTGTTGTAAAGTAGCCCGATCGCGGTTGCGAATAAAGGTTAAGAGGTAGATTGTAAAATTAATCCGAACGCTGTTCGGACAAAAAAGATCAGCTTCCTTTAAAATGGTGTTTACCACAAACCCATCTTTTAGGAGCTGATCTTTTGTCTAGTATAACCTATTCTGAACGAATTAAAATCGAAACCTTTTGTGAACTAGGACTGGCCAATGCCCAAATGGCTGAGCAGTTAAAACGATCGCCGTTCACGATTTCTTATGAATTATCCCGCTGTCAACCTTATCAAGCTGAGTCAGCGCAAGCGAACGCTGAATCTAAGCGGGCACGATGTGGTCGGAAAACTAAATTGAATGCCAAATTAAAGCAAATCATTCTAAACCATTTACGTCTAAGCTGGTCACCAGAAGTGATTGCTCATGAACTTAAACTAGCTACTAAATCTATTTACAATTGGCTATATCAGGGGAAATTTGAATTTTCTTTGAGTGACCTACCTGAACATGGTCTACGCCAACGGCGTAACCTCGACCAACGTTCTAAATATAATCAATCATTAGAACGTGTTTGGATACTTTGACATTCGATTTGATTTTAGTTAAATTAGATCAAAAACAGGAGTTTTTAATCCATGAAAAGCTTTGCACACCATTATAGTAGCGACATCTCTCGTGAACAATTTGAACTAATCCGGACAGATCTAGAAGGCATACGTAAGCGGACTAAGCCAAGAAAGGTTGATTTATATGATATCTTTTGTGCCCTGCTTTATACCTTGAAAAATGGGTGCGTTTGGCGCGATTTACCCAGTGATTTTCCTAAATGGGAAACCGTCTATTATTACTGGTTACTTTGGACTAAAACGCCATCTCCTGCTGGTATCACTCCTCTGGATAAGGTTTTAAAAAAATTGTCAGCCAACATCGGTTGGCTCAGAAGCGTTCAGTTTATACATCGTTCATCATTCTAGATGCTCAAAGTGTCAAGAATACCGATCCTGCTGAAAGTAGTGGCTACGATGGTGGTAAAAAGGTGAGTGGGATTAAGCGCCATCTTGCTGTAGATATCAATGGGCTGCCGATGGCAGTCCATGTGACAACCGCCAATGTTTCTGAGCGTGATGGCGCCAATGCGCTACTGGCGTTAAACAAATCACAGTTTGACCTGGTTCAACGAGTAATGGCCGATGGTGGTTATACTGGTAACAACTTTGCTCAATCAGTTCAGGCAATGATTAACGCTGAAGTCATTATTGCTAAACAGAGTGACCTTAGGCACGGTCAAGTGACCCCGCAACGCTGGGTTATCGAACGCAGTTTTAGCTGGCTAGGAAAATATCGGCGCCTCTGGCGCAATTGTGAGCGAAAGCTGAACACCAGTAAGATGATGATTAGCTTAGCCTTCCTGCGAATACTCTTGAAAAGATTCTAAACACGTTCTTAGTCCGACTTCCGGGGCCGGCTGACAACGCTGGAACAGGGCGGACATCGATTTGAACTCACGCAGCAACCCACTGCGCAATTTCAAATACGAGTCTTCTTCTAGCCCGGGAAATTCACCCGGACAAGAAGAATTTCGCCCTTGAGCATTGTCAGCCAGCCCCTACAGTCGGGAAACCGCTCGAATGGCAGATGAACGACCACCTATCTTGGTGCAATTGACCACTGAATATTTAAGTGTCTGGTCCTTCAGACAAAGGCTTAATTTGTATCGTTGATGCCTGGAAGCCGGTGTAGGACGCGCCTACCACAGAAAGTTTACAGTAACTCGCCTTGTTTTCCAGCGATTCTAAGCTGGCTGTTTTTGAACTTGGAATAGCATGATTCATGACAAATTAACTATCACAATGCGTATTATGAAGATCAAAGTAAGATTGGTGGGTGATTCCGCAGTCCTAACCATTCCTAAAGTATTCAATATTGAAAAGGATGCAGAATTTGAAGTTGAACAACCCCAAATAACCCGCCCAAGTTCTCACAAACTTGGGCGGGTTATTTCAGCTTAATCGAACGTCAATTTAGTACCGCATGATGGCGAGGGCGGCAGTTTCGACGGGCATCCGGTCAGCTGGGATGATGCGAATCTGACCATTCATTGCCATCACCACATCGACGAGGTCATCGATTAGATTATCTGGTGCAGCGACGGGGTCGGGTTGTTCGACGGTGGTTGTTGGCAGGCCACCAGCGACATTCGCGTCAGCTGCAACGATCAAGGTGTCGATGCGACCGCTGAGTGCGGGTTTGATCATGTCGAAGGGATCGTCAATGGCGAGTTGCCGTGATTGGGCCTGGTCGTAGCGCTCCATCATGATGTCGGCGAGCTGCGTATGCCACTTGGTCTGAACTGGTTCAATGGCCGTTTGCATGGCACCTAACGTTAAGTTGCTTGGCGATTTATCAATCATCAAGTGTTGCGACAAGTACGGGTTCTTGTTGATTGCCCGAAAGACAGCTTGATTATGTGGCAAGCCCATCAAAATCAGTAGGCGTTGTGTCCGTTGTGAGTAGGCTTGGACGTAGGTTGAAACTTGTTGGTAATAGTTACGCTGGTCAATATCGCGCTCTTCGGCTTTCGCGTTGTGGCCGTGATAGTTCGCGCCGTGGACCGGACTCGCGTTGAAATTCAGGTCACCGCCGCGCTTTTCAGTCCCCAGTGCTTCTGTCAAAGTTCGAGGGGCATCCGCGGGCAGCTCGATTTCAATGAAGCGACCGTCACGTTGTGCATAGAGTGCCATGCTATCTTCGTTAAGCGCTAACAAATCAAAATCAAATTGATGTTGACGGTCGGCGAGCACCGGACGAATCGCAGGCATACTATTGACGATAACTTGATTTTCGGTTGGGTATTGCAGGTCAAAGACGTGTAAATCGCGGCCGTTGGTAATAATTCCCGTTTGAGGCCCCGTATGTTGAAGCCAGAAGGCGTTATCATCGATCAGTTGGGTCAACTGTTGCTGATAAGGCGCAAAGTCTGTCTTGGGAAAGTGGTGGGCCATCTGGGTTTCAGCGTCGTTAATTAATTGTTTGAATTGTAAGCGGCGGCGGTTCAGGTCGTTCATGACAACGGCCGTATTGCCATAGATTGCAATGAAGGGGCCGTCGTCGCGCTGTTGCATCAGTTGTGTGAGATCGTTTTTAACCATCGTTTCCATAGGTCCAACCTGCTTTCTGTATTTGATAAGCCTAGCATACCAAGGATTGGATTATTAACGCAAATATTATGATTACGCGTGGTGCTAGTTAAATTTAGACAGTAAAAAAGCCTGACGGCTTACACTTAAAGCAATCTAGAGCAAAGAAGTGTTAAGTATGTCAGACCAATTTAAGTCTAATCAAAGTAATAATCGAATACAAGCCCCATGGTTCGAATGGCAAACAATCCTAAGTCCGCTGTACCACAAATACGTACCAGCGGTTGTACGCCATCGAAAGAATGTGACGCAAGCTATCCTACAAGATGTGACAGTACTAGCTTTAATGTGTTGGCAAGTTACCATTGGAATTGAAAATCAGCGAGCCTTTTATCGCTTGTTAGCTAGTTTGGGGCTGTTACTGCCAGAAAGATCACGATTCAACCGTATTTGTCAGCAAGCCGGAGCTTTGTTTAACATGATTAGAAATGGCTTACTGCAAGAAGCGTTGCCAACGGCAACCTATACCATAATCGATAGTATGCCGATGCCTCTGTGTCAGCCAATCCGCAATCATAGCGCCAAGGTTTTTAGTCCAACCGCCTCAATTGGCTATAATGCGACCAAGAAAACATGGTTTTATGGTTTCAAAGGCCATTTTCAGGTCACAAATGCAGGAATTGTAGTGGCATACGCCATTACTAAGGCTTCAATCCATGATGTTAAGTTGGTAAAAGCCTTAGTAAACCAATATTTCAGTGCCAAAATTCTGGCTGATTCAGGGTATATCAGTCATGCACTGCATACCGATTTAAAAGGAAAGGGCATCTGGTTTTGGACACCATGTCGTAAAAATATGAAACAACGTTCAAGTGATGAAACCTTATTAAAAGGCCAACGGCGTAGGATAGAGACGGTATTTTCGCAATTATGTTGTTTATTTAATATCGAACACAACCCTGCGCGATCATACTTAGGGTTTCAAGCACGCCTAGAACAGTGTCTTTTTATCGATACCTGGTTCAAAATCAACTAGCACCACGCGTGAAACATTATTTGGAAATACAGGGGCAGCAACTTTGGAAGAATTAGAACAAGAACTAAAATGCGAAGATCGTGTAAATAGTTTAAATTCAGTTCCTACGAAGTTTTATCAGGCTTACAAACTAGTTTTCCCAAAATATATGCAGTTAATTAATAGTCCACAAGTTTGCCGATTATTAGAGATTCTGAACTCAGATAGTTGTAAAACTTATGAAAAGCCAATCGACTTCACAAAACTATTTACAGAATGCTATGAAAATAGTCAAAAAATATGCATAACATCAAAGTTGTCTGATATGCTCTGTTATCATACAATGGTAGTATAGTTTTAAATAAAATTAGTGCTAGTAGATTGTATAACCACTAAATCCTATATGGTTGGAGGTAGTAATTATGTTCAAGAACATCCTAGTTCCACTAGACGGAAGTAAAGATTCATTCAAGGCATTAGCATATGCTAAAGAGATGGCACAGATGTTTTCTGCTACTCTTTTTGTAACCACTATAATTGACCCTAGTGTTGCTATACCAGCCGGTGTACCTTCAGTTGGTGGCATTGTTCCGGTCCAAGTTGAGTTGAACGTTCGCGAAGAGGCAGCGCATGTTATTGATGAGGCAAAAAAAGAACTAGCTGGTACTAATATTCTAGTAAAGTACACCATTGTTTCTGGTACAGTAAATGATGAAATTGCTACTAATCTTCCAGAGAAGGAAGAAATCGATCTAATCGTACTTGGAAAGTCTGGAAAGAGCGCGTTAGAGAAGCTCATTGTTGGCTCTGTGACAAAGTACGTTGTGCAACACGCAGAAGTTCCTGTATTAGTTACCGAAGCGGCTTCTGAGTAAGCTAGCTGCTCTATTGACACTAGTACATGTATGTATGACGCACTACTTAGATACTGCTATAATATTAGCTTGATATAGTAACCCCCCTGAGTCTGAATTTACTCTGACTCAGGGGGGTCTCTTTACCGATATCTTTTTATTATGTATATTAGCAGGGGCTCTGGTGCAAAAATAATAAAAGGAGCGATTTAACCCTGTTTGATAATCATTTGCGGGCTAGTTTGCTAATAATTCGGTTAATGATTGTAACGCTGAAAAACCAAAGAGGTTAATTGCTCTTTGGCTTATTTTATGTAGCTGATGCATGACTTCAATACCACTTAAAGTTTTACTGGCGGTGCGCATAGATTGAAACCCGCTAGATTTAACTAACACATGTTTAATCAGCCGATGATCTTGCTCGATCAGATTATTTCGATACTTAGAGCACTGGTGATTTCCTTTCGCCAATAATCCATTTTTAATTACTTGCTTAATCGCTTTTAAAGTTGCTCCATACTGATCGGTTACCAAACAATCTGGGCGACCGTAGGTCGTCAATAACCGTTTCAAGAAGTGGTAAGCGGATTGGTAATCTCGATGACGACGCAATTCAAAGTCTAATGTTAATCCATGATTGTCAATGGCTCGATAAAAGTAATACCAGCGCCCTTTAATTTTAAGAGGCGAATTTTATAATCAAGTTAGCCACTTGAAATTTAGGACAAAATAAATACACCAAGACGTAAATCTCAGGTATCATTGGAGTTCTCACACAAACAATGAAAGAGGTCTTCGTCTTGATGCAAGAACAGCTTACCATGAATCGTCCCAAGGGTCACCATCTAACTTTGAAAGAGCGTGGAAACATTGAGGTCTACTTTAACCACGACAAGCTTTCTCGGCGGAAGATTGCTGAGTTACTTGGCGTTAGCCCGCAAACCATAAACAACGAAATCAAGCGAGGCTTGGTAACCAATAAGAAAATCGTTAACGGTAACGTAGTCTTCTATGAGGTCTACGTGGCGGAACTAGCCGACCAGCGGTACCACGAGAACCGCAAGGCCTGCCACAGGCCTTGTAAGTTCTTCCAGGCGGCTGACTTTATAGCCTTCTTTGTAGAACACTTTAAGACTGATGGCTGGGCTCCAGATGCTGCTGTAGGCCGCGCCAAGGTGTTAAACCTTTTTCGGCCTGACGAGATGGTCTGTACCCAAACGTTGTACAAGTACATCGACGAACAACTTTTAGAGGTCTGTAACTTAGATCTTACCGAGAAAATGCGGCGGCGACTACCCAAGCACGTTAATCACAAAAATAAGCGTGTAATGGGACGGAGTATTGAAGAACGTCCGGCTGAAGTTGACTCTCGCAAGACGTTTGGTCATTTCGAGATTGATACTATCGTTGGTAAACGTGATGGCCATGAGAGTGTGATTATGACCCTGATTGAGCGTCAAACTCGCTTCCAATTTATCCGTCTGATTGACGGGCGTGACGCCGATTCGGTTGAGTACGCCCTGCGAGAAATCCTCGCAGAGTATGGACCAGTTATCAAGTCGATCACCGCTGATAACGGACCTGAGTTTGCCTTGCTGAGCGAGGCATTGCGTTCAGTGGCACCAGTCTTTCATACGCACCCGTTCACCTCTAGTGAACGGGGAACCAATGAGGTCCATAACCGGATGGTCCGCTATGACTTTCCCAAAGGCATGTCCTTAGACGCCGTAAGTCCTCGGGCTGTTGCTAGAACAGCGGACAAGTTGAATAACACACCTCGTCGTCTGCTAGGCTTCCAGACTCCCGCCGAACTCTTCGCCGCCGCCTGCGGCTAGGCTCCTCGCGCCACCAACTTCAACCCCTGAGAATCCCTTGGTATCAGTATTTGGTCCTAGTGACTAACTTGTTCTTGCAATTTGCGTTTAATTTTAAGATAGGTTTCATCCATTCGCCAGCTCTGACTAGTGGCATGTTGCTGCTTTCGCCACAACAATTTAAAGATTGGACCATAGTGATGAACCCAACGCATAATTGTCGTATGGTGGACCGCAATTCCCCGATCACGCAAAATTTCAACAAGATCCCGATAGCTTAAACTGAAGCGAAGATAGTAGCCGACGGCTACCAAAATAATGTCTTTCTGGAAATGCCGCCCTTTAAAATAATTTTTCATCATGACGAATTTACAATTGAAGTGCAACAAGTAAGAAAAAAATAAAAAAGAACTCATAGCCTGAGTCCTATAAAATGAAGTCACCACAACAATCATCTAAAGGAGATCCTAGGCTATGAGTCCGTACAACCATCTTACCTTAAAAGACCGAGAATGCATACTGTTGGGCGTCACTTTAAACGACACCTATCAAGTTATTGCGGAGAAAATTGGGTGTTCCAAAGCCACCGTATCGCGCGAAATCAAGCGCAATGGTGGTCGTAAGGCATACTCGGCCGTCAAAGCCCAAGAGAACTATCAGGGACGGCGGCTAAAAAGCCGACGTCCTAGGCTTCTAACTGATTTGAAGTTACGGGATTTTGTTCTTCACTGTATTGTTCAACGTCAGTGGTCCCCGGAACAAATTTCCGGTCGTTTAGTCCACGAAAACAGTGAATGGCATGTCAGTTATAACACCATTTATCGTGGGATTGAACGTGATAATTTAGGCATCAAACGTAAGAATCACGAGGCTCGTGGCTTTGCCCGTAAGCTCCGTCACCGTGGTAAAACCCGAAAGGTCAAGGGAACCTTGGTGGACCGCAAATCTCGGTATTTATTATCTCAGCGGGTTCCCAAAGTAAACGCCAAGAACGTCACACAAGCGATGATTGACCTCTTGCATACCGTGACGCCCAAACGAGTTCGGACGCTTACGCCGGATCGTGGAACTGAATTCGCAGAATACCGCGAAGTTAGTCAAGAGCTAAGTATCCCAGTCTATTTCCCAGATCCTCATGCGCCTCAGCAACGAGGAACCAATGAGAATACCAACGGACTTATCCGTGAGTATTTCCCCAAAGGAACCGACCTAGACCAACTGACTGATCAAGATATCGACAAGTTTGTCAGGGATTTAAATCACCGACCACGTAAGGTCTTAGGCTGGAAGAGTCCATTTGAAGTTTTCTTCGGGACAAAGTTGCGCTTGATTTGACAATTCGTCATAGCTACCTCGCTTTTTAGGCTAATTATACTCAAAATAAGTTTACCTGAAAACTTTTGCACCAGAACCGGTTTTGGCAGACCGGTCTTTTGTTGAAGTGAAGCAAACTTAAACATTAAGATTATTTTTGGCTCGTGACAATAATCATTTTGTATACCCAAGTAATTAATTGAGTGTTGCAAGTCGCAAAGTTTCTCACCATTAAAAAAGCTTAGATATATTTAGATACAAATTTTTTGACGTTTTGAATATGTGATAATTAAAGTGTTTAAATGGCACAAACTAGGTCACAACTTAACAGTTGTGGCCTCTTTTTTGACACTGTATAATTAAAGGGTTAGAACCGTGTCATTACTTAATGACATAAGTAAGGAGATAAAAAGATGAAATATGGCTATGCGCGGGTCAGTACCACTGATCAAAAATTAGCAAATCAAATTGAGTTACTAAAATTGGCAGGAGCAGAAAAAATCTTTCAGGAAAAGTTTACCGGCACAACTACTGAACGACCGGAGTTTCAAAAACTGTTGCGCGCTCTAAAAACAGGTGATACTTTGATTGTCACTAAGCTGGATCGGTTTGCGCGGAACACGCGCGAGGCATTAGCCATTATCCAAGAGTTGTTTAAAGAAAATGTCAAAGTTAACATTTTGAATATGGGCTTAATTGACAATACGCCGACTGGCCAATTAGTCTTTACAATATTTAGCGCCTTTGCGCAGTTTGAACGCGATATGATTGTCACGCGCACACAAGAAGGTAAAGTGTATGCCAAGCAACATGATCCGTTGTTTCGGGAAGGGCGACCGAAAACGTATTCTGAGGAACAAATCAGATTTGCCTACGAGTTACGAAAACAAGGCATGACCTATAAAATGATTGAACGAAAGACGGGGATTAGTAAACGCACGCAACAGCGACGATTTAAATTAGTTAAAAACAATATATTTTAAAACTGTTTACACCATACCAAAAGGGGCTTCGAATACGAGGCCCCTTTTAGATTTAGATAGTAATCCGTATTAAAGTTAATGGCTAGCTCCCAGTTCAACTTTTTAATGGCTTACGATCTGTCAACAAAGCAATTGGTGACAGAATCAAAACAATCACCGCTCCTACTAAGTAGGTATGACTGAAGGCCTGGCTGATCTGTCGATTCTTAGTGTACCCTAAATGGACAAAAAGCAGTATAATCAACTTATGAAGAAAAGCTTAGATTCTGCTTGGGATAACAAGCAGTTCTTTGTTTTTGTCAAACCGTCTAATTAGAGTGTCTAAACAGAATGTAGTAGGGTGGGGGAGACTGATCTTCTGAAAGGAGAGTTATTGATGAAAGTTGGTTATGCACGAGTTAGCTCAACTGATCAAAATTTGGCCCGCCAAATTAAAGCACTGAAAGTAGCCAGATGTGAGAAAATCTTTGAAGAAAAACAATCGGGCAAATCGACCCAGAACCGACCAGAATTACAGGCGGCGATTGCTTATGTGCGGCAAGGAGATACATTAGTGGTGGCCTCATTGGATCGGCTTAGTCGAAACTATGACGATGCCAGTGATATAATCAAACAGATTAGAGATAAACAAGTTAAAATGGAAGTCTTAGACGCCCCATTTCTTTCAATGCAAACTGGCGATTCAGATATGGACAAATTTATGTTCGATATGCTAACTAAGCTGCTAGCTTATATGGCCCAGACGGAGCGAAAGAAAATTCGCGAGCGTCAAAGACAAGGAATCGAGATTGCTAAGGCTAATGGAAAGTACCGCGGAACTAGACCAGCATACGCTGAAGATTCACCTAACCCACAAAAACGGTTTATTTATCATCGAATTGTTGATCAGTTAAGAAACAAAGCAACAGGAGCTAAAATCAGCTATCGTGCGATTGCGGCCGAAACTGGCGTATCGGTTCAGACTATCATTAATATCAAGAATCGGTTGAATGAAGAAATTCCCGAATAAAATGTTAACAAGGCTTTGTTGATTTCAACTGAATATCGAACATTAAAAGTTGGCCAATTTTCAATTGCGGATAATATACGAACTAAGGAGGAGATCGGTATAATGGATAACACGGCTTTGGCACGATTTATTACGTCACTTGGAAGTTTAAACGGGTATGGGAGTACCCTAGCCCAAACGAAAAAAGCTTTGGACCTGAGATCAAGCCAACCACTTAATCAACATGGCGAAGATGTGGCCATTTTTGAAGACACATTGAAGGGAATCGCGGCCGTTAAAGAAAAAGGATTCAGCGTTGATGGTATTATTGCGATCAAATCAGCCTTTGATTCACCTTCCGATGAGCAGCCTAACTGGCCGGGACATTTACGCAATGCCTACTATAATGAAGATGATCGCATTGGAATTACAATTGATCAAAGTGCAAAAGAGACCTACTTTCCACCAGAGATTGTTCGGCGTGATGATTTACAAAAAATTGTGGATAATTACAAGGAGTCTCCTAAAAAAGAAAAAGATGCTTGGAAAGTTTTTGCCGATTTATCTAAGCTACAACCGTTTCAGGACGGTAATAAGCGGACGGCACTGATTGCTGCAAATGCTGCGTATGGAACATTTGAGAGGGAAAACTACTTAGTGCTTCCTTTCAATGACCTGGATCGTGGTGAGTTTACAATTTCATTGATGCGTTACTACGATGCCAAAAATCCAACTGATGAAGCGAAGTACCTGGATAAAATGGTTGATTTACTTCCAAGTGATCGTGAACGGGAGTTGCATCGGCCGATCATTAGTGATGGGAGTCAGGGTAAAACACGAGTGGCACGAGTTAAGCCACAATTTAGAAATGTTGAAAATAAGGAGAGCAAAGAGAGTACCAATCCTAAAATTGAATCGAGACAGGTAAAGCCCCCCTTTAGTCCGTTAAGGCATGATCGAGGTCCGAAGCGATAAATTAGATGTTAAATAGGTGTATTCTGAGCACACGTTCGTTACATTAGATGGATAAATGTAAAAGCTGTAGTTTGGTATACAGTTTTTTATATTAAACAAAAATGATCTTATAATCACAGACTTGCTGCAATTAAAAACAATAGTATCATTGATAGTAATATTGCTATCAATGATACTATTGTTTTTGTAACGCAAATTGCAAGAACAAGTTAGTCACTAGGACCAAATACTGATACCAAGGGATTCTCAGGGGTTGAAGTTGGTGGCGCGAGGAGCCTAGCCGCAGGCGGCGGCGAAGAGTTCGGCGGGAGTCTGGAAGCCTAGCAGACGACGAGGTGTGTTATTCAACTTGTCCGCTGTTCTAGCAACAGCCCGAGGACTTACGGCGTCTAAGGACATGCCTTTGGGAAAGTCATAGCGGACCATCCGGTTATGGACCTCATTGGTTCCCCGTTCACTAGAGGTGAACGGGTGCGTATGAAAGACTGGTGCCACTGAACGCAATGCCTCGCTCAGCAAGGCAAACTCAGGTCCGTTATCAGCGGTGATCGACTTGATAACTGGTCCATACTCTGCGAGGATTTCTCGCAGGGCGTACTCAACCGAATCGGCGTCACGCCCGTCAATCAGACGGATAAATTGGAAGCGAGTTTGACGCTCAATCAGGGTCATAATCACACTCTCATGGCCATCACGTTTACCAACGATAGTATCAATCTCGAAATGACCAAACGTCTTGCGAGAGTCAACTTCAGCCGGATGTTCTTCAATACTCCGTCCCATTACACGCTTATTTTTGTGATTAACGTGCTTGGGTAGTCGCCGCCGCATTTTCTCGGTAAGATCTAAGTTACAGACCTCTAAAAGTTGTTCGTCGATGTACTTGTACAACGTTTGGGTACAGACCATCTCGTCAGGCCGAAAAAGGTTTAACACCTTGGCGCGGCCTACAGCAGCATCTGGAGCCCAGCCATCAGTCTTAAAGTGTTCTACAAAGAAGGCTATAAAGTCAGCCGCCTGGAAGAACTTACAAGGCCTGTGGCAGGCCTTGCGGTTCTCGTGGTACCGCTGGTCGGCTAGTTCCGCCACGTAGACCTCATAGAAGACTACGTTACCGTTAACGATTTTCTTATTGGTTACCAAGCCTCGCTTGATTTCGTTGTTTATGGTTTGCGGGCTAACGCCAAGTAACTCAGCAATCTTCCGCCGAGAAAGCTTGTCGTGGTTAAAGTAGACCTCAATGTTTCCACGCTCTTTCAAAGTTAGATGGTGACCCTTGGGACGATTCATGGTAAGCTGTTCTTGCATCAAGACGAAGACCTCTTTCATTGTTTGTGTGAGAACTCCAATGATACCTGAGATTTACGTCTTGGTGTATTTATTTTGTCCTAAATTTCAAGTGGCTAACTTGATTATAAAATTCGCCATTGTTTTTGTAATTACTTCATTTTACTTTGGTGTATAGTTTAATCTATGAAACCAGAAAAAGTATACTAGTGGAAAAGTATATTTAGCTACTAGTATACTTTTTGAAATGCTTGTTTATCAATGATTATAGGGTAGTTATTATAAGTATACTTTTCCACTAGTATACTTACGGCTGTTTTCTTTGATAAATGCTGTCGAAGATTTCTCTCTCTCTATCTGAAAGCGTGTTTTGCTTATATGCCTCAACAGCGCTTTCTACAAGTTCATACATTTTCACGTCTTTAATGTAAGCTAGACTCTTTATCGTGTCAAAAACAGGTGGATCGACCCTTAGGCTTTTTCTGTCCGCTGCGGAGTATTTAGTAGTTTTTTGTTCGTCTCTGGAATCATCGACTGTTTTTTTTATGTTCACTTCGAAGTGATCAGCATCTTTTTTAATCAAGGCCATCAGCACTTATCTCCTTTCCAAGTGGTGTTAGTTTTTTGCCATTGAGATATTTTGGCGTGTAGACATAATCGTCCGCAATATCTCCTTTACTTTCGAATTGGTCTATTCTTTCCATTAATTCCGCGTAAAGATCGGAAAAGAGTGCGAACATAGCACGATCGTGGTAGTCTTCAAACTGAACTCCGTATTCACCATAGTTTTCAAGGCGTAAGTGACTTTTGATAATGGCATTGAATATATTCTGTTTACCAAAATATTTAACGGTCTTATCAACAATGAGCTGTTCAACCGTGTGAGTTTTGTCAAGCATGACTAACAGTATTCCCGCGACCTGAACATTAATCTCGTCGCTGAAGTCATCGTAGAGAGTTTGAAGATAAGTGTTGGTTAGTTCCTTTGAACCCTCAAATGCGAATCTCTTGGTTTCTTGCACAACAATTACATAGTCAGTTGCAACCATTATGTTGTCGACTTTTATATCTGTTGCTGGTGGAGTGTCTATAAAAATAAAGTCATAGTTGTCTTTGATTTTATCTAGTAATTTTTTGAAGTAAAAGGTTCGTTCATGGACACCCTTTATATGGTCGGCTACCCATGTGCCCCAGTTCCGAAAATCAGAATCTCCTGCAATGGCATCTAGATTTTCTGTTAGATGCGTGATCCCCTTACTTAGATCCTTATCATTTAAGCATCTTGTTATAGAAGCGGGCCAATTTGATTTATTAAAGGTCATGCCGAGCATGAATGTACTGTTTGCTTGGAGATCCATATCAATATGTAAAACCTTTTTATGGAAAACGGTGGCAAGAGTGATTGCGAACATCACATTGTTGGTCGTCTTGCCAACGCCCCCTTTTTGGTTGCTTAAAGCGATTACGTACGTCATTGATAACACTCCTCTCATAAGTATACTTCTGATATAAATATAGCATACCACATTAAAACCTGAAATCAAGCTTTTTTATCAAAAGTATACTAGTTTATAAGTATACTAATATACTCTTATACTTTTACATTAGTATACTCGTGGATTTGTGGATTAATATACTAAAAAACATCAAAAGTATACTTTTGATGTTTTTGTTTACATTTTCTTTGTTATGGTGTATGGTTACCTTAAATAAAAGAAAAGCGCCACCCAACGGCAATTGGGAAGCACTCGACAAAAAAATCTTTTTCATTCAACTAAAGAGATTATACCAGCAAAATGGTGAGATGTCGAGAATGGTGTGATTTCAAAACGGTAGGGGACAAGCTGCCGGGTAAAGACTAAGGGGACACGTGTGGTGAGCGACTTCTGCGCAAATTCACTGGATCTATTTAATTAGATCCGTAGGCGGTAATTTTAAAAACTTAAAAGTTTATTCGGGGGTAGTCGGACTACTTCCACCTTAAGCAACTTGGCATAACGCTAAGTTGCTTTTTTGTCTGCGCTTTTTCATTTTCTATGTATTTTCTATTAAGCTAACTTAGGTGTTTATTTTGAAAGGAGGTGAGCTCACC